>DASQLL010000355.1:0-4587 GCA_035630035.1 Pyrinomonadaceae bacterium
CTCCTCAACGCGCAGCAGGCCATCGAGCGCGAAGGCAGACTTCGCATTCGCACGTCGCGCTACGAGTCCGCGCTCCAGCCGACCATCTCCGTCGCCATCAACGACACAGGGCGCGGCATCCCCGAAGCCGACATCCCGCGCATATTCGAGCCGTTCTTCTCAACGCGCACGAAGGGCACAGGGCTAGGGCTTTGGGTCACGCAGGACATCGTGCGACACCACGGCGGTCGCATCGAGGTGACGAGCGCGGAAGGACAGGGCACGACCTTCAACATCATTCTCCCCGTTGACTCGCCGAAGCTCTCCGAAGACGATGCCGCAGAGAAAGCGTGACAACTTGTCCTCGCCCAACGGCCACCGCGGCAAAGGCTCTTCGCGCCTGCTCGTCGTTGACGACGAGGAGAACGTGCGCGTCACGACCGCCGCCATCCTCGAACAGGAGGGCTACGAGGTCGCGACCGCTTCGGACGGGCGCGAGGCGCTGGAGATGACCGGGCGCGCCCACTTCGACCTCGTGCTGACAGACCTCCGAATGGTTGACATGGACGGCATCACGCTCCTGCACGAGCTACAGATGCGCCACCCAAACATCGTCACGATTGTTCTGACCGGCTACGCTTCAATCGAGTCGTCCATTGACGCGCTGAGGCAGGGCGTCTACGACTACCTCGTCAAGCCGTGCGTGGTCGAAGACCTGAAACGCACCGTGCGGCGCGCGCTTGAGCATCGCGACCAGCGCATGCGTATCACGGAGCTTTCGAGTCCCGTCGTCGAAATCTGGGACGGCGTGCTGCTCGTCCCCCTTGTCGGCACGCTCGACGACCAGCGCGCCTCGCAGATGTCGAGCGCGCTTCTCGAAGCCGTCCGCACCGAGTGCGCGCGCGTGGTGCTTGTGGACATCACGGGCTGCAAGGTCGTTGACACCTACACCGCCGCGCACCTCGTCAACACCGTCCGCTCCGTCCGGCTCTTAGGCGCGGTCACGATCATCACGGGCATCAGCGCGCACGTCGCCTCCGACCTCGTCAAGCTCGGCGCGCAGCTCGAAGACATCACGACGCGCCGCCGACTGGCCGACGGACTGCGGCTCGCACTAGAATTGGTGAAGGGAGAGGTTAGAGGTTAGAGGTTGGAGGTTAGAGATTTAGTAAAAGACTTTGCTATTTCTAAACCTTTAACCTTCGTCACACGGCAACTACTAACCTCCAACCTCTAACCTCTAACCTCTGTTTTTATGACTGAAGAGACGCAAAACTTTGATCCCGTCGCGGAGGACACGCGGCTGCTGGTCGTGGACGACGAGGAGAACATCGTCCTCACGATAAGCGAGGTGCTGCGCCTCGAAGGCTACGAGGTGGACGTGGCGTCGAGCGGGACGGAGGCCGTCGGCCATCTCGGACGGCACGAGTACGACCTCATCCTCACGGACTTGCACATGGACGAGGGCGACGGACTCTCATTACTCGAAGAGGTTCGCACGCGCTCGCCGCTCACGATAACAATCGTGCTGACAGGTTTCGCCGCGCTTGAGACGGCCATCGCCGCCCTGCGCCACGGCGCATACGACTACCTCACGAAGCCGTGCATCATTGACGAGCTGAAGCACACCGTCCGGCGCGGCATCGAGCATCGCCGCTTGATGCTCGCGGAGCGCGAGGCACGTCTGGGGTTGGAAGAGCTGAACCGCGAGCTTGAGCGAAGAGTCGAGGAGCGCACGGCGGAGTTGCAGCGCGTCAACAACGAACTAATCGAGGCCAACCGCGCGAAAGACATTTTCCTAGCCACGCTCTCGCACGAGCTGCGGACGCCTCTGACGCCCGTGCTGGGCTGGGTCAACCTCCTGCGCTCCGGCGGCCCCGGCGCCGACGCCGCGCTTATGACGCAGGGACTCGACGCCATCGAGCGCAACGCGCGCTTGCAGGCGCGGCTCGTTGACGACCTGCTCGACATCTCGCGCATCGTCTCCGGCAAGCTACGCATCGAGTGGGAGCCTGTGAACCTTTGCGCGGTCGTCGAATCGGCGGTCGAGATCGTGCGTGCGGACTTCGCGGCGCGCGGGGTCGAGCTTGCGGTCGAGATGCCAGATTGCCCGCTCGTCGTGCAGGGCGCACCGCTCCGTCTGCAACAGATCGTCTGGAACTTGCTGTCGAACGCCGTGAAGTTCACGCCGCGCGGGGGGCGCGTCTCTTTGCGCGCTTGGCGCGAGCGGGGCGAGGCGCGCATCGAGGTCGCGGACACGGGCATCGGCATCGAGCCGGAGTTTCTGCCGAACGTCTTCGAGCGCTTCCGGCAGGCCGATGGGACGACCACGCGACAGTTCAGCGGCCTCGGTCTCGGCCTTGCCATCGTGCGCGCGCTCGCGGAGCTTCACGGCGGCTGGGTGCGCGCCGAGTCCGAAGGCTTGGGCCACGGCGCGCGCTTCACGCTCGTGCTGCAATGCGCCGTGGCCGCGCACGAGCGCGAGACGAAGAAGCCGGAGGACGTGGTTGCGGGCGAGATGGTGCGCGTCCTCGTCGTTGACGATTCGAGCGAGACGGTCGAGCTTTTGCAGATGCTCTTTACGCGCCGCGGCTACGACGTGTCGGGCGCGATCTCGGCGGAAGAGGCCGTCACGCGCGCGCGCGAAAAGTCGCCCGGCATAATCATCTCGGACATAAGCATGCCGGAGACGGACGGCTATGAGCTGCTCGCCCAGCTTCGGCGCATGCCCGGCCTCGAAGCCGTCCCCGCAATCGCGCTCACGGGCCACGCGATGGACGAAGACCGCGAGCGTGCCCTCGCCGCGGGCTTCGCCGTCCACCTGCCCAAGCCCGTTGACCCGGACGAGCTTCTTCGCATAGTCCGTCAACTCACAGCCTAAATTCATAGCCCGAGAGGAGCATATTGCTGTCTGGAATTATCCGTTAGATGCGTAACGATTTTTTAATAAAATGACTCCTAACAATTTACAACTAACCAGAGAACAGCTTTGCGGGCATTTGGGCAGAATCTATAATAGCTTCCGCACGTCCTCTTTGAACGCAAAATACTATGCCCGTAGGCTTCTACGAATGAGGCGGATTAACTTTTGTTATGAGATTTTCCTCGCTGTTGGAAGCTCGACAACAGTCTCTGCTTGGTCACTATGGAACATATCAGGAGGTGCGAACTTTTGGACTATCACGGCGGGTGTCGTTGCTACCGCAGCTATCATTAAGCCATTCCTCCCTCTTGCCAGTGACATCGAAAGATTCAGCAAACTGTATACCGGATACGCCGACCTTTTCTATGATCTAAAAATCCTCGTTGATGAAATCAATATGAGCAGAGGTATTACGGCTGAGCATTTGGATCGGTTTAATGCGGCAGAAAAACGATATAAAGACTTGGCAATCCAAGATGATTTAAAACCTCGAAGACGGCTGTTAAAGAATTGTGAAGGGGAGGTGCAGCTAGCATTTCCAAACAGCTATTTCTGGAATCCGGTGGAAATCCCGGCAATCAAAGGAGAGTCTCATGGACAGTCATTCACACGAAGAGAAGCCGGAAACCGTTGATCCCTCAGAGGAGCCGTCATCGTCACAGGCAAGCGTTGATCCCTCAGAGGAGCCGTCAAGCGTTGATCCCTCAGAGGAGCCCGGAGGAGCTTACGAACGGCCCCCCGGCATTGAGCCAACCAAACCTTGGCAGCAGCCGTGGGATACAGATACTAAGAAATGAGCGAAGAGGCGACCTGTTACTTTAGGTCGCCTCTTCTTCGTTTAGTAAACAATCAGAAGAGTTACAGTTACACAAACCCCGAAGGGCTTCAAAAGTTGAGCGGGGGCGAAGCCGCATCGCTTCACCCCCGCCCGCGCCGCGCGTCGAGGCTCACTCACCGCACGACGAACTTGTCCCCACCATTACTGAATGCCGCCGATCACCGTGACGGACTTGCTCGCGGCGTCGCCCGACTTCGCCTTCTCGCTTAGCTCACGCGCGAGCTTCCTCTCGGCCTTCGACTCAGGCGCGACGCGCACGCTCGACGTGCCGGGAAGCGAGACCGACGCTAGGAAGTAACGTTCGCCGCGCTGGCGGAAGACGACTCGCGCGCTTACGGGCGCGTCGTCGCCGGAGTTGGTGAGAACGGTGGCCTTGCTCCGCCCGTCTACGCTCTCGAACAGCAAAGCCGATTCGGAGTCGCTCTGGATGCGGCGGATGGTGTACTTGCCCGCGGGCAGCTCTGTCTGCCCCGCGACGAAGTCGAACGGAATTCGGATTGCGATGCGGTGCGCCGTCTGCGCGGAGGTGGAAGCGGCTGTCGCGAACAGCATTGCGAAACCAAGAAGCGCACTCGTAATTTGCTTTTTCATATCTTCTCCCTTTAGTCTCAAATGGCCGTCCCGTTTCGACCGGCCTTAACGTTTCTGCCCCCGGCAGCAGCTCCTGCCGCCGCGCCCGCCGACCGCTCTCGCCGACTCGCACGCGCCCGGCATTAACCCGAACGCGATGTGCGCGGCTTCGTATAAAGAGCGTCGGCCAACTCGCTGTGGGGCTGAACGAGGCGGAAGGTCGCGGGGATTTTCAAAAAGCCTTGAAAGGCCGGCAAAATAGTTTTCAAAGAGCTAT
>DASQLL010000356.1:0-8478 GCA_035630035.1 Pyrinomonadaceae bacterium
CTCTGTTCCTCGTCATCGCTTTGATGAGTTTGGAGCTTTGGAAGATTGCGGGACTCGCGCTCCCGATGATCGTCATCCTTTGCGTTCAAGTGATTGTGACCATCGCATACACCGTCCTCGTCACGTTCGTCTTGATGGGGCGCGATTACGAGGCGGCTGTGACGGCGAGCGGGCACATAGGGTTCGGCCTCGGCATTACGGCCAACGCCGTCGCGAACATGGAGGCTCTGACGGAGCGATTCGCGCCCGCGCCGCGGAGCTTTCTCGTCGTGCCCATCGTCGGCGCGTTCTTCATTGATCTGTCGAACTCGGTGGTCATCACTATTTTTACGAACTTTGCTCGTTGAAGGGCGTTCCGAGACAGAAGCCCGACCGTAAGGGAGGGCGTATAAAGTTTGGCTCACGCCCTCCCTTACGGTCGGGCTTCCGCTACGAACCCGCTCGCTACCGCTCGCGGTACTGTAACTCTCTTGAACGTCGTAGGGATGAATGATGAAACGAAAACTGTTCACGGTCGCCTTAACCGCAATCATTTCGATGAGCTTCCCGGCTGGGCTGGCGGCGCAGGAGAAATCCGGCAAAGCGGTCGCGCCCGCGTCGCCCGCCGCGTCGCCGCGTCTGCAAAAGATTGTTGACGACGCCGCGCGCGTCGCGCTCGAAAAATTTAAGGACAAGGGCTTCGCGGAGAAGAACCTCGCCGTCACTCTCATAGACCTCTCCGACCCGCGGCGCGCGGAGCAAGCGAGCTTTCGCGGGGCGGAGCCGATCTATCCGGCGAGCGTTGTGAAACTCTTCTACCTCGCAGCCGCGCACCGCTGGATGGAGGACGGCAGGCTTCGCGAGACCGAGGAGCTGAGCCGCGGACTCAAGGATATGATCGTCGAGTCGTCGAACGACGCGACGCACTTCGTCCTCGACTCTTTGACGGGCGTGTCGAACGGCGCGGAGCTTTCGCCGAGCGAGTTAAAGAAGTGGGCCGAGAAGCGAAACGTCGTCAACCGCTACTTCGCCGCGAGCGGCTACGCGGTCGGCCCCGGAGGCATCAACGTCAACCAGAAGCCGTGGTGCGAAGGGCCTTACGGGCGCGAGCGTCAATTCCTCGGCCCGAAGTTCGAGAACCGCAACAAGCTGACGACCGACGCGGTCGCGCGGCTGCTCGCGGATATTGTGCAGGGCCGCGCCGTAAGCCCCGCGCGCAGCGCGAAGATGCTGGAGTTGATGAAGCGCGACTTCACAGGCAAGTCCGAAGACCCGGACGATCAGGCGCACGGCTTTACGGGCATCGCGCTTGAGACCGGCATGCGCTACTGGTCGAAGGCCGGCTGGACAAGCACGACGCGCCACGACGCCGCGTACATCGAATTGCCCGACGGCCAACGCCTCGTCCTCGTCACATTCACAACCGACAATGCGAAAGAGCGCGAGATCATACCGACCATCGCGCGTGCGGTGATCAAAGCAGTGACGAGTGACAAGTTAAAGCAGTAGCCCCGTCAGGGGCGCTAGAACAGTAGCCCACGGCGTGAGCCGTGGGTAAGACCAAACCTAGAAACGATAAGCCCCGTAGGGGCGAAAGAAATTCCGCGCTTGAGAATACCTTAGCGCGGAATTTCTTTCGCCCCTACGGGGCTTTTACAAATTCTATTGGCACGTGTCCCCACGGCTTACGCCGTGGGCTACTGTTCTTCCGCCGCCTACGGCGGCTGGCTTGTCATTGCTTTTGAGCCAGCACGACGCTCTTCGTCCAGCCGATGGGTTCGAGCGGGTGAAAGCGATAGTCGTCGAGGACTTGGAAGAAGCGTTCCGTATTTTCCGCGACTTCGCGCGGCGGGTGAGCCTTGAAGCGGAACATGATTTCGAGCAGCTTGGTCGCGGGCGATGGCCTTACGGGAAGGAAAACCAAGTGGCCGCCGGGCGCGATCACGCGCGCCATCTCGCCCAAGCCTTCGCGCAGCGGAAGATATTCGAGCACGCCGCTCGTAACGACGAGGTCGAACGAGTCGTCGGGGAAGGGAAGCGCGCGCACGTTCGCCTGTACGAAAGAAATCTTATGGCGCGGGTCGTGCTTGAGCTTGAAGACGGCGCGGCGCGCGGTCTGTAGCGAGCGCGCGGAAAGATCAACGGCTGTTATCTCTGCGGGGCGGCGCAGCACGCGCAGGAGCGCAAGCGTCAGAAGCCCCGTGCCGCATCCGGCGTCGAGCACGCGCGCGCCCGCGGGCAGCGACGGAAGGTTCTCGCGCAGGTATCTCTCCATCGAGAGACCGTAGCCGTTGAACCTGAACATCAGGTCGTAGAGGCTCGTGAATCGGTCGTAGATGGAGACCGGGCTTTCGGGAAATCCTGTGGTTGCTGCGTCGTGCCGGCTCATTCGCCTCCTGCGTCTCTAGTGGTCGTCTCGAACTCTAGCTCATCGGGAATTCGCAACGGATGTTGTCGGCTGCGGGTTCGCAAAAGTTAACACAAATATACTTTTTTTATAAGCGAGGCCGCCCGCGTGGCCCGCGTGTTTGTGGGACGGCGGAAAGGCTTCACCGCGTTTCGGCTGGCGAGGCCGCCGGTGTTAACATTGCGGCGGTCGTCAATTCTTTCCGAAACGGTGCATAGACCAATGAGTCCCAAGCCCGAAGGAGCGAAAAGCTTCCTCCCATTCATAATCATCGGCGGCGTGCTGGTCGCCATCATCGTCGCGATGGTTCTAATGTCCCGCTCCAGCGACACGAACGCGACGCAGCCGAGCGCAAACACTAACACGAGCGCGAGCGCAAACACGCCTAGCCAAGCGCCGAGAGTGCAGCCGGGCGCGCTCAACCCTCACATCCGCGGAGGAGAAAAGGCCGTGGTCACGCTCGAAGAGTTCAGCGACTTTCAGTGCCCGGCCTGCGGCGGGCTTGAGCCTACGCTTCGGAGAATCGAGAAGGACTACGGCGAACGCGTCCGTCTCGTCTTCCGCAATTTTCCGCTGAAGGGGCACAGGTACGCTTTCATCGCCGCGCGCGCAGCCGAGGCGGCGGGGGCGCAAGGCAAGTTTTGGGAGATGCACGACGCGATCTACGCCAATCAGAAGGAGTGGAGCGACGCGCCGGAGCCGCGCACCTTCTTCGATTCATACGCGACGCGTCTGGGCCTCGACGTGCAACGGTTCAGAGCCGACATGGAGCGACAGGACTTGGCTGACCGTGTCGTTGCGGACTACAACCGCGGCATCTCGCTGAACGTCGGCGGCACGCCTTCGATTTTCCTCAACGGGCGTCAGTTGTCCGCCGACGACACGCTCAAGGAGCCGAACCTGCGCGCGAAGATCGAGGAAGCGCTGAGCGCGGCGAGCAAGTAAGCCCGCGGGGCAGGGTTAAACGAATGGTCGCTGAAGGGACTTTGAAAGACGGTGCGCGCGGTCGCGGTTTCTGGTTGGACGCCGCGACCGCGCTCGTCGCTTTGGTCGGAATAATTGACGCGACGTATTTAACGGTCGAGCATCTCGCGGGCCGAAGCGTCCGCTGCATGATCGTGTCGGGCTGCGACGAGGTGCTTTCGAGTAGTTACGCGACCGTCGCGGGCGGCATCCCCGTGGCAGCCCTCGGCGCGCTCGCATACTTCACGGCCTTCAGTCTCGCGACGCTCGCAGCGTTCGGCTACGACGGCGCGCGAAGGCTTCTAGCGCCGCTCGTCGCGCTCATGTTCCTAGCCACGCTCTGGTTCGTCTACCTGCAAGCGTTCGTCATCGAAGCCTTCTGCGCCTACTGCCTCCTCTCCGCAGCAATCACCACGACGCTCATGCTTCTCGTGTTTGGTCGAAGGCTCTCAGAACGGTATCGCTAGTGGTAGCGAGCGGGTAAGCGAAAGGATGAAGGATGAAGGATGAAGGATGAAGCAAAGGCATCATCTCTTTCATCCTTCCGCCTTCATCCTTTAACCACCCGCTCGCTACCGCTCGCGGTACTGTAACTTTGCCTCCGGTTATCTCAATCCCTTTCGGGATTTTTATCCCCGGAATCGAAATCCGCCCAAAGTAGCTGCAAGTTTGCTCCCCACAATTCGTTCACCGGGTGACAGAGCCTCGCATTTGGAGGGAATAAAATGAAAAAGTCGCGACAGCTTTTGATTTGCCTGATGGTTTCTCTAATTTCCGTGGCGGCGTTGTCCATACCGTTCAGCGCGGGGGCGCAGGACAGGCGGATCGCGCCGCAACGTTACGGCAGCTTCGAGGTCGAGGTGCTTGTGGGGGGCAGCCCGCTCGAAGTGCTTTACGGGCGCGGGCGTCGGTACGTCGAAGCGCGCGAGGGCGCGGAGTACGAGGTGCTTGTGAGGAATCCTCTGCCGGTGCGCGTGGCCGTCGCGCTCTCGGTTGACGGCCTCAGCACGATTGACGCGCGGCGCTCGTCGAGCTGGGACGCGAGCAAGTGGGTCATCGAGCCTTACGGGACGATTCGCATCTCAGGCTGGCAGATGAGCTCGAGCCGCGCACGCCGCTTCTACTTCACAACCGAGCGCGACTCCTACGCCGCAAAGCTCGGACGCGCCTCAGACCTCGGCGTCATCACCGCCGTCTTCTATCGCGAACAGAGGCCGCGCCCGCGCCCTGTCGCGCCGCCGCCTTACGACTACAACGAAGAGGGCGTCGGGCCGCGAAATCGTTCCGAAGCCCCCGCGGAATCGGGCGAGAAGAGCGCGGACAAGCCGAAAAGCTCGCGGCGCGGCGCGGGGACGGCTCAGCCGCAGCGCGACGACGATTACGCGGCGACGGGGATAGGCCGCTCGGTGGATCACGACGTCACGTGGATTCAGATGCGACTTGATAGCACGCCCGCCGCGCAGGTGACGACGCGATACGAGTACCGCGATGCTCTCGTCAAGCTCGGAGTGCTTCCGCGCCCGTGGCGCGACGATAACGCGCTCCGTCGCCGCGAGCGCTCGCGCGGTTTTGAAGACCCAAGATATTCCCCTGAGCCGTAAGCCGGACGAAAAACTTTCGGAACGACTTCGGCCAAACGGCGTCTTAAAGAGAAAGCCTGCTCAGCTTCGGAGAGAAAGCGATGACGAAGTACACGAACCCGCTCAACCACGTAAGAGTCGCCGCGCCGTGTCCCGCCGATTGGGAGCGCATGGTCGGCGATGAAAGGGCGCGTTATTGCGGACAGTGCAACCTGCACGTCTACAATCTTTCGGGAATGACGAAGAGGCAAGCGGAGACGCTCATTACAAATACGGAGGGGCGTCTGTGCGTCCGCTTCTTCCGACGCGCCGACGGGACGATTCTGACGCGCAACTGTCCCATCGGACTTCGCGCGCTCAAGCGGCGCGTGTCGCGCACGCTTAACGCCGCGCTCTCCGCCGTGCTCAGCTTCTTCGCGGGCTTCGGCCTCGTCCAGAGCCTCAAGCCCGCGCGCGAAGTGCATGTGATGGGAGCGATAGCCATGCCCGCCGTGCAAGGCGACATGGCGATTCCGCCTTCGACTGTCCCGGAAGTTGAGCCGGTCGCCGTAGCCGGTCAATTGGAATTAAAGGGCGAGGCGTTCATCGAAGAGCCGGAGGTCGGCAAGATGGCAGTCATTAAGATTGAGAAACCGAACCGTTGGAGAGGTAGAGACAGGCGTTAACCTCGGATGCACAAGTCAGAAACGCGACCGTCAGGGAGCGTGTCACGATGATAGAGACACGCTCCCTGACGGTCGCGTTTCTGACTCGACTGCTCTAACGCCTCAGCTTCAAATCTTCCGTGTAGAGAATCTTGTACGCGCGATAGTTCGCCATGACTTTGTTGACGTAGTCTTTGGTCTCCGTGAAGCCTACCTCGGCGGTGAAAAGGCCGGGGTCTTTATGCACGGCGCGCACAACCCATCGCGCGACGTTGTCCTCGCCGCCGTTGTAGGACGCGGCGACGGCTTCGGGCAGGTCGGGGAACATTCGGTGCAACTCCGACAGGTACGCGCTCCCCACAAGGATATTGATGTCGGGTTTGTACAGGTCTTCCTCGCGCACGTTCGAGAGCTTGACCGAGGGCGCGTACTTCACGGCCATGTCCGGCGTCATCTGCAAAAGCCCGCGCGCGCCTGCCCCGGACTTTGCGCTCGCCTTGAAGCCGCTCTCCTGCCGCATGATTGAAAGCACGAAGCGCGGGTCTATCTTCTGCTGCTTCGACGCGCGCACTACGCTGTCGCGGAACGGTGCGGGGAACTCGCCCGCCGCGCGCCTGACTTCAGCCGCGACCCTGTTCTCTCTGATTGACGCGGAAGCCTTCGCCGCCGCGCCGAGCTTATGAAGCCGCGAGGTTGCGAGCCAGCCGAAGTATGCGCCCGCGCCGTCGCCGATTCCCTGATAGGCTTTGATCGCTTCATCTTTACGCCCCGACTGCTCAAGACTGAAAGCGCGCAGGTACGCGACCTCCGCGCTCGTCGTGTTCACGGCGCGCGTAAGACTCATGCGGCTCAGCTCGTCGCCGGTTCGGAGGGCGGAAGGCCAGTCGCTCCGCGCAACGTCGAGTCGCAGTCGCGCAAACACGGCGCTCGTCTCCGCGTCCTTGCCACGGAAGCGCGCGCGCGTTAGCTCAATCCACTTGATGGCTTCGTCGGGCCGCCCAGCCTCGCGCAGCGAGTCAATCGCGTTCGAGTACGCGTTCTCGATGCGCTCGCCGTTGGGGTAACGCTCGGTGTATTCGATGTAGCGCGCGGCTGCGTCGCCCGCACGGTCAACGCGCAGAAGCGCGGCGGCGACGTAGTAGAAGCCGTCGCGTCCGGCGAGCGTGCCGGGGTATGTCTCGCCGAGTTTCTGAAAGACGGGCAGCGATTCCGCGTAGCGGCGCTCCTGATAGAGCGTGCGTCCGATGCCGAAGTGTGCGGCGGGCACGTTCGGATCATCGGGGTAACGCTCGATGAGAGTGCGCCAGTGCGCGCGCGCTTCCTCGAAGGCGCGGTTGACATGATAGATGGCCGCGCGACGCATGTGCTCCTGCGGCGTAAGCTTCGGCAGTTGACTGTCCGCGCCGCGCCCCGCGGAGTCAGAGCGCCGCGTCAACGCGAGCGCGTCCTCGGTCTGATCTTCCGCGGAGAGGACCACTGGCTCTGCCGATAAGAACGGCGCGGCGGGCGCGCTGTTCGCGGATCGAGCGTCGTCAACGCGCGCGCAAGAGAGCGCGAGCATGAGCGCGACTATAGAGGCCGCGGCTTGTTGTATTAGAAGTGCCATTTTTAACCTTCGGCGAAGTCGGTAAAATAACTTCGCCGCCGTCATTCCGTTTCCTCGATTATCTCGTAGCTGGTTAGAAGCTCGACGCCGGGGCGCAACGTGGCCGCGACGCTACAATACTTCGTCTCCGACAATTCGATGGCGGAGGCGACCGCCCTTTCTGAGATGCCGCGACCGCGCACAACGTGGCGCACTTCGATTCGCGTGTATGCGCGCGGATGTTCGTCGCGTCTCTCGCCGCGCACTTCGACGCGGTAGTCCGTCACCTGCTCGCGCTTCTTTCGCAGGATAGAAATCACATCAACCGCCGTGCAGCCGCCGAGCGCGACGAGCAGAAGCTCCATCGGCGTGGCCGCGCTCGCACGCGACGAGTCGGTCTCTAAAACCTGCGCGTGGCCGCTCGGTGTGATGCCTATGAAAAGCCCTTCGCCCGCCGAGTGGATTACAGCGAGGGAGTCTTTTTTTTCCATGCGTAAAACCTCCGATGGCGGCAAGCATAACACGGCCCGCGTCGGGCATTTAACAGCCTGAAAAGAAAGACAGGCAACCGTTTCCGTTGTCTCAGAGGTTGTATGCTACCCGAACATTCGAGACGGGTTTCGTACAGCAGCACTCTCATCATCAAGGCATCACGCAAGAAATTCATAATGTCTAATGCGGCAACCCGTCCGCCGATACATTGAATCCCACGTGCAACTTCGCCTCTCCCGGTCGCTCCCCGCAGTATTGTGTTCACTTTGACAGGATGTACTGCTTTGGGCACGGTGCTTGCTCTATACAACGTAGATGCGACCTTGCTTTGAGCTTTATGTCTCTTCGAGTTCCACACCGTTACTCCCCATACAGCTTGCTCGGCAAGGAAGGTGGCTTTCTCTCCGAAGTCGCCGCCCGAAATTCTAAATGGAATAGTGAAAACAAAGTTGGAGGGAATAGCGATGAATAAAATCAGACAAACAATCTCGCTCGCACTCGTCATCGCGCTCGTCGGCATCGGGCTGACGGCGACGCAGGCGCAGGCGCAGCGCCGCCCGTACCGCATGAACGACCGCCAGGTGGGCGAGCTTATACGCCGCGTCGAGACGACAGCCGACACTTTCCGTGCGACTCTCGCGAACGCGCTCGACCGCAGCAGCTACAACGGCACAAGCACCGAGGACGACTTCAACCGCTTCGTGCAAAACTTCGAGACCGCCACCGACCAACTGCGCGACCGCTTCAACCGCCGCGTCTCGGTGGCCGCCGACGTGGAGAACGTCCTGCGTCAGGCTTCCGTCATCAACGACTTCATGCAGCGCAACC
>DASQLL010000357.1:0-15118 GCA_035630035.1 Pyrinomonadaceae bacterium
CAGAACCGCGACGGGCGCACCGTGCTTATGATGACGGCGGAGAAACCCGACAAAGAATTCCTCAAGTTCCTTTTGGCCTCGCGCCCGCAGGTGAATCTCGCGGATAATGCCGGGCGCACGGCGCTCATGTACGCCGCCGCGCGCGGCCACAAGGACAACGCCAAGCTCATACTGAACGCGGGCGCGGACGCCGCGCAGACCGATAAGGACGGCAAGTCCGCCTACGACATCGCGCAGCAGAATCGTCACGACGACACGGCGAAGGCCGTGAAGCCGAAGAAGGCGAAGGACAAAAACTGATGAGCAACGGACGAACGCGAGACGAGAAATCAGACGCCGCCCCACGGCGCGCTTCGCGGCGCAGTTTCACGAAGACGCTTGCCGCCGCCGTGCTGTCCGCGCCCGCCATCGCCGTGAGCGCGCAGACGCCGCCCGCGAAGAGCGAGCCGAAAGCGCCGCCCAACCCGCAGCCCACGCCCGCGACGGCGCAGCAACCGCAGCCGCCCTCGCCCGTGGCCGTGGCCTACGCGGAGATCGCTCGCCTGCGTTTCGGCGAGCATCTCAGCGCCGAGCAGTTGGAGAGCGTCAAACGCGACCTCGAAGGCAACGTCCGCACGGCTGATCGCCTTCGCGCCTACAAGCTCAAGAACTCCGACGAGCCGGACTTCATTTTCATTGCATGAAAACGAAGAAGGCAAAAGGCAAAAGGCAAAAATGTAAAGCCGGTTGCTTTCAGCCTCGCAGCCTTTGTCTTAGCTCGATGCTGCTTTTACCTTTTGCCTTTTGCCTCTTGCCTTTTGCCTTTTAAAAATTATGCTCTCAGACGAAATTCTCTTCGCCCCCGTCAGCGAGCTAGCGGCGCACATACGCACGCGGCGCGTCTCGCCCGTCGAGCTTGCGGAAAGCTATCTGCAAAGACTTGAGACCGTCGGCAAGCGTCTCAGCGCCGTCGCGTTCATCATGCGCGAGACGGCGATGCGCGAGGCGCGCGAGGCCGAGCGTGAGATAAAGCGCGGGCGTTATCGAGGCGCGCTGCACGGCATCCCCTACGGCGTCAAAGACCTCGCCGCCACGCGCGAAGCCCCGACGACGTGGGGCGCGACGCCCTACAAAGATCAACGCTTCGACTACGACGCGACCGTCGTCACGCGACTGCGCGAGGCGGGCGCGGTGCTTCTGTGTAAGCTTGCGATGATCGAGCTTGCCGGAGGCATGGGATACAACCAAGCCGACGCCTCATTGACGGGCGCGTGTCGCACGCCTTGGAACACGGCGTTTTGGAGCGGCGGCTCTTCGTCGGGGCCGGGCGCGGCCACGGCCTCCGCGTGCGTCGCCTTCTCAATCGGCTCGGAGACCTCCGGCTCGATCATCACGCCCGCGGCCTTCTGCGGCCTGTCGGGTCTGAGGCCGACTTACGGCGCGGTCTCGCGTCACGGCGCGATGGCGCTCTCTTGGACGCTCGACAAGCTCGGCCCGATGTGTCGCTCCGCCTTAGACTGCGGCCTCGTGCTTTCGTCAATCGCGGGGCGCGACCCGCTCGACCCGACCTCGCGCGCGTCGGACGCGCTCCCGCGCTACTCGCCCGCGGGCGCGCTTCTGAACCCACGGCGCGGCGCGCGCAAGCTCCGCGTCGGCGTGATGAAGGACTCTTACGAGAAGGCGCAGGAAGAGGTGCGTAAGAATTTTCTCGCCTCGCTCGACGTGCTGCGGCGTTTCGCGAACATAGAGATGGACGTGAAGCTGCCTGAGTTCCCATACGGCCCCGCGGTCGGGACGATTGTTGACGCCGAGGGCGCGAGCGCGTTCCGCGACCTCATCGAGTCGGGGCGCGTGGGGCAGCTCGCTTCGCCCGAAGGAAGAATCGGCGGTTACGCGGCCTCGCTCGTCACCGCTGTTGATTACCTGCACGCGATGCGTATGCGCGCTCCGATGCGACGCGCGTGGGGCGAGATGTTCAAGAAGTTCGACGTGCTGGTCGCGCCCTCGCGCGCAACCGTTTCATATCCCGTGGACAAAACTTTCGACAAGGCTTACCCCGGCATCGGCGCGTCCTCGCCCATCGGCGCGAGCAACCTCGTCGGCGTGCCCGCCATCTCCGTCCCGAACGGCTTAGGGCAGAACGGGCTTCCAACAGGAATACAGTTCATCGGGCCTGCGTGGGGCGAGAGAACTTTGCTCGAGCTTGCCGTCGCTTACCAGTCCGAGACCGACTGGCACAAAAGGCGACCCACGGAAAATTAATCAGGCAAATCAAAATTTCTAATCCGAAATCGTCGTCCCGGCAATCCGAGTTTTCGGATGCGCGCTCAAAGTTTTTGCACCTGTCGGGCTGTTGCTGCGCCCCGCGCGCGTTGAATCCGCTTTTCTCGCCTCTCTCCCGCCTTTTCTTGAGCCAATCGCTTCTGGCATCTTCCTTGCCTATAAAAAACGCGGACACCGATAAGAAACTCTGATGAGAGTTTCTTTGAAATTTTAGACGTGAAGGCAGCGCCCGACCGTGTGACACTTCAATCAGTGTCACACGTCTTGTAGCCCTCACGCGCCGTTTAGCGGACACTTCGTGAAGACCTCACGCGATGGTCATCACCGCGGGGTCGCGTCCACAGGCGTGGACGAACGCGCGTTCTCGTTAGACGAAAGCGCGGGGACAGTTGCGCGATAAATTTTCGAGCAACCCGCGCCGGACTTTTCGACATCTTTTGATGTCACCCGAAGACACAGACATTTTCCACCAAGGAGATAGAAATCATGCGTAAGCTTTTCATGGCGGCGGTTCTCATCGCATGCACCGCGCCGTTCACGTTCGCGCAGACCACCGGCGACGACTACAACAAGGTTGACGTTTTCCTCGGCTACTCGCACAACCGCGTGGACACAGGCGTCGGCGACTCTGACCCGGACTTCGACGACATCGTTGACGAGCGCGAGGGCTTCCACGGCGTCAACGCCTCGATCACGGGCAACGTCAGCCGCTACGTCGGACTCAAGGGCGACTACGCCTTCCATCGCAAGTCGTTCGACGTGAGCGACGGCGTTGACACCTTCACCATTAACGCCAACCTGCACACGTTCGTCGGCGGCGTCCAGCTCAAGGACAACGCGAAGGAGACGAAGGTCAAGCCTTTCGCGCACCTCATGGCCGGCGTCGCCCACGCCAAGTTCAGCGTCGAAGACCTCGGCGGCTTCGATGAGAGCGAGACCGGCTTGACCGGCGTCATCGGCGGCGGCATTGACGTCAAGGTCAACGACCGCGTTGACTTCCGCGTCGTCCAGTTCGACTACAACCCGACCCGCTTCGGCGGCTCGACCCAGCACAACTTCCGCGTCGGCATCGGCGTCGTCTTCAGATAAAAAGACGCGCCGCACGAAGCGGATAAAATAGAAGCCGCACGCGCTCGTTCGCCGAGCGCGTGCGGCTTCTATTTTGGGCGTCGCAAGTATTTTTAGCGTCGCAAGCTTTTTAACTCTAACGCCGCTTCGCCTTCAGTCGCGCGTCGCGCACCGGCGGCGTCGGAAGTCGCAACTCGAAGGTCGTGCCGCGCCCGTGCGCGGTTTGGACGCGCACTTCGCCGCCCGCATCTTCGACCGCGCGCTCGACAACGTCGAGGCCGACGCCGCGCCCCGACACGAGCGAGGCGCGAGCCGTCGTCGAGAAGCCGGGGCGGAAGATGAGACGCAGCGCCTGCGCGTCGCTCAAGGTGGCTCCCGCCGCGATGATGCCGCGCTCGGAGGCCGCTTCGGAGATTAGCCCTGCGTCAACGCCGCGCCCGTCGTCCGAGACGCGCAGCACTAGGCGGTCGCCCTCGGCGACGGCTTCGAGCCGCACGCGCCCCCGTTCGGATTTGCCCGCAGCGCGCCGCTCCTCCGTCGTCTCGATGCCGTGCGCCACGGCGTTGCGAACGATGTGCAGCAGAGGGTCTGCGATGCGATCTGCGAGCGACTTGTCGAGCCGCACGTTGCCGCCCTCGATCTCGAACTCGACCTGTTTGCCCGACGCGCGCGCCGCCGAGCGTCCCGCGCGCGCCGCGCGCTCAAGCGCAACGCGCGCCTCTTCCATACGAAGCCCTATCAACCGCGCCTCAAGCTCGGAGAAGCGGCTGCGGACGAGCGCGGCGCGCGTCTCCGATTCTTCGCGCCCGACGCCGCCGGACTCGCTCGCCCGAAGCGCGAGGTCTAGTACGCTCGCCGCGAGCGCGGATAACTCGCGCGTCGTCGAGATAATGTCGTCGAGCGCATCGAGCGGCACGCGCACGAGCGCAGCATGCGCGGACGCGTGCGGTCGTAGAGCGGCCTGCTCCTCATACGCCCCTTCAAGGTATGCGCCTTCGTCAACAATCGAACCTTTCCTCTCGCGCCACAGCCGCGCGCCGAGCTGCGTGACGCGCTCGCTCAAACGCTCGCGCGCTTCCTCGCTCGCGTAGATGATTCTGAAGCCGACGCGTTCGGGCGCTTCTGCGTCCACCGTCGGCTGCGCCGCGACGACCTCGCCGAATTCGCTCAGCGCGTCGCTCAAACGTCGGAACTCCTCGTCGAACGTCTCAAGGCCGAATTCGGCGGCGACGACGTAGGCCATCGCGCCCTCTCGAACGGCCTCGCGCAGACGTTGCCGCTCGTACTCGCCGAGCGCGCGCGCGACCTCCGCGGGGAGCAGCTCTTCGGCGTCCGCCTCGCCTGTTCGCGGCGTATCCCCTCCGTCAGACGAGAGGCGTCGCAGGCGTTCGATAAGCTCATCCGGCGACGCCGCCGGCTCGCCCTTCACGACAGCGTCAAGGCTCGCGGCAATCGCCGCGACCGCGTCCTCCGCGGCGTCCAGAGCCGAGTCGTCAACGGGCGTGCGCCCCAGCCGCACCGCGTCGAGCAAAGCCTCAAGCTCATGCGCTATATGGCTCGTTCCCGCGAGGCCCGCGGCGGAGGCCGTTCCCTTGATCGTGTGGACGCGCCTGAATATGCGACCGACAAGCTCGCGCCGAGCGCGCCCCTGCGACCGGCGGGCGCGCAACGCCGCGATGTCGCCGTGCAGCTCTTCGATGAGGTCTTCCGCCTCTGCCAGAAACTCGCTGAGCAGTTGGTCGTCCATGAAAGATAGTTTTCAGTTTTCGGTTTTCAGTTTTCAGAAAAACTGAAGCGGTGCGTCTTCGCCGAAAGGCGTGTCGCACCGCTCACTAGCCTACTACCGACTGCGTGCTACTGAAAACTAAAAACTGAAAACTGAAAACTTGTCACTTTGCCGACGCCGTTTTCTCGCCGTCGCCTTCCTGCTGTTCGTCGTCTTCGGCGGTCGTTTGTTCGGCGGGGGCGGGCGTCTCTTCGTCGGGGTGATGAACTACGTCCTCCTGCGGACGCTCGCGGTCTAGGTCGCGCTTGATGGCGTCGAGGATGCCGTTGATGAACTGCGTGGCCTCGTAGGTCGAGAAGCGGCGGGCGATCTCAAGCGCCTCGTTGATGGCGACGGTGCGCGGCGTCGGCTCGTGGAGGAACTCGTAGACGGCCATGCGGAGGATGTTGCGGTCAACGACGGCCATGCGCGAGATGCGCCAGTGCTCGGCGCGCGAGCGTATGCGCTCGTCCATCTCCTCGATGTGCGCGAGCGCGCCCACGACGAGCCGCGTCGCGAACTCACGCGCGGCCTCGTCCATCTCGGCCTCGCCAAGCTCATCCCAGTACGCGCGCACAAGCTCGTCCGGGCGCGCAGCACCGCCGACGTCAGCCGCAAAGAGCATCTGCAAGGCGCACTCACGCGCCTTACGCCTTGAACCCATATGATGATTTAGTGAATGGTAAATGGTGAATAGTAAATGGTGGATTGGCGATTGCTCGACCTGAGCAGTTACAACACATGTCGAGCGACGCTCAACCGCCATTCACTATTTACTATTCACTATTTACCGTCTTAAAAAGATTGACCATTTCGACAGCCGCCATGGCGGCGTCGAACCCCTTGTTCCCGGCCTTGACGCCCGCGCGGTCAATGGCCTGCTCCAAAGTGTCGGCGGTGACGATGCCGTAGATAATCGGCACGCCCGTCGCGAGCGCGGCGTGCGCGATGCCTTTTGTGACTTCGCCCGCGACGTACTCGAAGTGCGGCGTCTCGCCGCGTATGACCGTCCCCAGACAGATGACGGCGTCGAACTTTCCAGACGCTGCTACCTTGTGCGCGACGAGCGGAATCTCGAACGAGCCGGGAACGCGGAAGTGCTCGACCGACGCCTCGTCCGCGCCGAGCCGTTCGAGCGCGTCGAGTGCGCCCTCGACCAGACGCGAAGTAAGCAAATCGTTCCAGCGGCTCGACACGACCGCGAAGCGAAAGCCCCCGGCGTGCAAGCGTCCCTGATGCGTCACAGGCTGCAAGTAAGTCTCCGTCTTCTCCGATTCGTGTGGAAGCGAAAGCTGTAGGCAGTATAGAAAAGAGAGTGACGAGTGACAAGCGACAAAACGCAGAAGGCAGAAGGCAGAAAGCAGTAACAACTATACGTTACTTAATCTGAACTGCCTTCTGCCTTCTGCTTTCTGCCTTCTGCTTTCTGTCCTTTGAACAGGGGCTTGCGTTTTTCGAGGAAGGCGCGCGTGCCTTCGCGCACGTCCTCGGTTGAGAAGAGGCGGCTGAAGAGTTCGGCTTCAAGCTTTAAGGCTTCGTCGAACTGAAGGCGCGAGCCGCGCGTGACGGCTTCGAGGCACGCGCGCACGGCGAGCGGCGCGGCTGTGTCGCTTATCGTCTGCGCGAGCGACTCGGCTTCGGCGAGAAGACTGTCCGGCGCGGCGACGCGGTTGACGAGGCCGAGCCGCAACGCTTCGCCCGCGCCCAGCTCTTCGCCCGCGAGCATGGCCGCGAGCGCGCGAGCGCGGCCCACGGCGCGCGCGAGGCGTTGCGTGCCGGCGTAGGCGGGGATAACGCCCAGCCTCGTTTCGGGGAGACCGAAACGCGCGTCGGTCGCAGCCACGCGCAGGTGGCATGCGAGCGCAAGCTCGCAGCCGCCGCCCGACGCCGCGCCCTGAACGGCGGCAATGACGGGCGTGCCACAAAGCTCGACCGCGTCGCAAACCTTCTGCCCCAACTCGGCCTTTCGCCGCGCGCCCGCTTCGTCCAGAGACTCAAGCTCGCCGATGTCCGTGCCCGCGCAGAAATCTTTTCCCGCACCGCTCAAGACGACCGCGCGCAGGTCGCGCCGCGCGGCGACGGCGGCGAAGATTTCGCCGAGGCGTTCGAGCATCGCGCGCGTCAGCGCGTTGCGCTTCTCCGGGCGGTCGAGACGGACGTGGGCGATTGCGCCGCGTTCTTCAAAAGTAATGTTCGCCATTGGTGCTGCGGATGGGAGAAGTGATTACAGCGCCGTCAGGCGCGGAAGAGCATTAGCCCACGGCGTGAGCCGTGGGTATGAAGCAAGAAAATTATGAATAGCCCCGGAGGGGCGAAAGAATATCAAACTGAGTAGCATAACGGTCGAAATTCTTTCGCCCCTCCGGGGCTTTTATCTTACCTATGCACCGATTCCCACGGCTCACGCCGTGGGCTAATGTTCTTTCGCCGCCTGACGGCGGCTGCGTCGTATTCCCTTCGGATTGCACTCACACCAGACTCATCGGCACGGGCTTCTTCGGGTCGGCGTAGTCGTAGAAGCCTCGGCCCGTCTTGCGTCCGTAGAGGCCGGCCTTGACCATGCGCTTTAGAAGAGGCGGCGGCGCGAAGCGCTTCTCGCGGAACTCGTCGAACATGATCTCGGCGATGTAGTAGGTGGTGTCGAGTCCGACGAAGTCGAGAAGCGTGAGCGGCCCCATCGGGTGGCCGCAACCGAGCTTCATGCCGTTGTCAATGTCAACGGTCGAGCCGACGCCCTCTTCGAGCGCGCGTATGGAGTCCAGAAGGTAGGGCACGAGCAGCCGGTTGACGATGAAGCCGGAGCGGTCGTCCGCGCGCACGGGAATCTTGCCGAGCTTTTTGCCGAACTCGACCGCGGACTCGTAGACCTGCGGGTCTGTGAGAATCGTTCGGACGACTTCGACGAGCTTCATCACGGGGACGGGGTTGAAAAAATGCAGGCCGACGAAGCGCGTCTGCCGTTCGGGCTTCGTGGCCGTCATCATCTCGGTTATCGAGAGCGAAGAGGTGTTCGATGCGAAGATCGTTTCGGGCTTGCAGATGGCGTCGAGCTGGTTGTATGTGTCGCGCTTGGCTTCGACGTTCTCGACGATGGCCTCGACGACGATGTCGCAGTCGGCGAGGTCTTCGAGCGCGGTCGTCCCGCGCACGCGCCCGCGAATCTCCGCCTGCTGCTCGGCGTTTATCGCTCCCTTCTCGACGAGCCTTGCGAGCGATTTACCCATGCCGGCGAAGCCGCGCTCGCACAGCTCGTCCGTCACCTCGCGCACGATCACTTCGCAACCGGCGGCGGCGGCGGTCTGCGCTATCCCCGAACCCATCAGGCCGCAACCAAGCACGCCGACTTTGTTAATCTCCATTTTTCGATTCTCCTGTTTCGGTAGTTTTATTGCGTTTCGTAACTGCGTGTTGCCGTAGACGCGGCAGCGCGTACAGAACCGCGAGCAGTAGCGAGCGCGTTGTGCGCTGCGTTGAAAGTCTCCCTCGTGAAGCTACGACCCGCTCGCTACCGCTCGGCGGTTCTGTACCCGTCGCTCGCGGACTAGTCCTTCTTCTCGCCGGACGGCGGCTCGGGCTTGTGCATCTTGATGCCCAAGTCCGCGCCCTCCGCCTCGACCCAGATGTTAAAGCGCTCGTCCCACGTCTTGAAATCCTCGTCGAGCCGCTTCACGCGCCGCGCGCGCTCGCCGGCCTTCAGCGTCTTGTCCTGTGCGATGTCGCGCGCGCGTGTGAGAAGCGACTTGAGAGCGTCGCGCAGCTCGTCGGCCTGATCGCTCAGTGTCGGCGTCTTCTCGACCTTTTCGAGCGCGGGCGCGAGCGCGTCGTCTTCGCCCTGTATGAACCACACGAGCGCGTTGCGTCCCGTGTTGATTGACTCGACGAAGGGAGCGACGGGCGAGCGGCCAACCGTCTTGATCCGCTCCGACAGATTGCTCAGACGCGGCGGCGGCGCGTCGAAGTGTCGCACGACCAAAAGGAAGCTCACGGCGACGAGCGCGAGGCTCGCGAACTGAAGCGCGTGCCACACGATGGCGATGGGGCCGCGCCCGCCCGGTCGCTTGTAGTCTACGACGAGCGCGAGCGCCATCCCCGACACAAGCCCGCCGAGGTGCGCCGCGTTGTCTATGAAGCCCCGGCCCACGTAGCCGATGAAGAGGTTTATGAGAATCGTCGGCAGCATCCCCGTGCCGAACGCGCGCTTCAGGCCTTCGGGCAGCTCGCTTCGGTACTTGAGTCCGAAGACGAACAGCACGCCGATGAGGCCGAAGAGCGCGCCCGACGCGCCGGCGGATGCCGTGTCGAACGGCTTGAAGAGGAAGCGACCGAGCGCGCCGTGTGCAAGCTCTGGCCGCACCGTAAGGTAGCTCGCCGCGACTCCCGCTATGCCGGTCACAACCCAGAAGACGACGAACTTCGCAGACCCGTACAGCTTCTCGACGTAAGGGCCGAGCATGAACAGGCCGTACATGTTCGCTATGAGGTGCATCGGCCCAAGCCCCGGCAGATGCACGTGCAAAAATATCGGCGTGACGAAACGCCACCACTGCCCCTCTTGATTTATAAGGTAGTTGAGCTTCGCGCCGTAGGCCAGAAGTATGCTTCCCGTCGCGCCGCCTGAGAGCCACATCAGTAGATAGAGGAAGACGTTCGCTATGAGGAAGATGAAAGTGAACGTGGCCGGGCGCGAGATGACCGCGCGCAGGAAGCGCAAGGTGTCGGGGTCGGGTCGGGCGTCGCGGGGCGGCTTCGCTTCGTGCGCCGGGGCGAGCGTCGTGCCGCACATCATGCAGCGGCCCTCGCCCGCGCCGACGAGCGCGCCGCAGTGTCGGCACACGCTCGGTCGCCCTGCGTAGCCCCGCGCGTCTCTTGACTGGCCTTCAGCCAAAATCTTAACCGTCGAACTTTCGGTCGGAGAAATTTTCCACTGACCCGATTCTATTTCGGCGCGTGGCAAACGGCAACTCGACAGTACCGCGAGTGGAAGCCTCGCGCGTCTAGCTTTTCTAAATCGGACTGCGAAGTTAACGGGCAACGAATTAACATGGATGGACAGGATAAGCAGGATGAAAGAAACGATGAGCGATGAACTGAAAGACGAGTTGATTTCAGTTCATCGCTCATCGCTCATCGTTCCGCGTTTTCCTATCCTGCTAATCCTGTCCATCCATGTTAATTATTTCTTGCCTAACACGCGCCACCGCCCGCGGCTCTGCTCCTCCTCCAAATGGCGAAGGGCGCGTTCTTAATGTAGAACGCGCCCTTCGTCTTGGCCTAACTTTTCGCTTCCGCTATCTCGGTCGCGGCGGGGTCGCGCCCGGCGGGACGATCCAAAGCTCCGTCGAGGCCATCTCGCGCGTGCCGCCGTCAACGATGACGATGCGCGAGGCGTCGAGGCCGCGCGTCTGCACGAGGTAGTCGCGCGCGCGCTCCGAACGCTTCCTGCCGTCGCCGAACTTCGAGCGGCGACCGCCGTAGGCGATGATGTAACCTTGCGAGCCGGGGTTGTTCTGCAACTCGATTGCGAAGTTGTCGAGGCGTGCCTTCTCGTCGTCGCGCGCGATCTCGCCGAACTCGTCCGTCTTGGTCGGGTTCGGGAGCGCGGGCACCGAAGCCTGACACGACGCGCGGCATTCGAGGTTGTAGCCCGCGACCTCCACGGTCGCCGTGATGGGCTGTCCCGCGAGACCCGCCGTGTCAACCGTGATGGTCGGCGTGCCCTGACCCGAAAGAATCGTGCCGGCGGAGACGCGCCAGTTGTAGACGGGCGTGATGCCGGGCGTCCCGCCGCTCGCCGAAGCCGTGAAGGTTATGGGCGCGCCGGTCTGCACAACGTCGGGGCAGTAGATTGAGACGTTGGGGCAGACGGGCTTGGGCGGCGGGCACGTGCGGACGACGATCTTCGTCGAGGTGAAGGCCGTGCAGAGCGGGTTGTCAACGGGGCCGCTCTCGACCGTCACCGCGGCGTTGTAGACGCCCGGCTCGACGCCCGACAAGTCCCAAACGACATCCGTCCCCTCGCCTTCGAGCCGTCCTCCCGACGTAGTCCAACGGTAGCGCAGGGGCTTGCCTTCGGGGCTGTAGCCTTGCGCCTTGAGCCGCACGCGCGTGTTGGCGTAGGACTCTGCGTCGGGGCAGATCGTGACGACCTGCGTGTCGGCGTCGAGCTTGATGGTCGGCGGCTGGTTCTGCGGCGCGACAGGCTGCTGATTCTTCTGCGACGCCTGCGAGGACGTGTAGACGAAGCCCAAGATGGCTGCGAGCAACACGCTGAAGACGACTGCGGGACGCTTTCGAGAGAGCATGTCCGACTCCTTAACTTTACGGTTGTCAGATACGGCGCACAGGTTAAACCAAAACCCCCGCACCTACAAAGGTATTTTTACACCCCTTGAAAACACCCAATGCCCCCCGATTTCCACCATGTCAGCCCGAAACCTTCGCCTTCGCCGCGAAAGTCTGCTCAGGCCGTCGAAAATGAAGCTATACTTCGTGGAACAGTATGATCGGAAGTTAGATTGCTATGTCGCATCTTGAATCTCTTCTCGACGAATATCTCGACTGGCAGGGCCATATCGTCCGGCGAAACATTAAGGTCGGTCGCTTGAGCCATGGCGGTTGGGAAATGGAGTTGGACATTGTCGGCTATCATCCCACGTCAAACACAATCGTTCATTACGAGCCTTCAATTGACGCACTTAGCTGGGAGAAGCGAGAAGCCCGTTATTTGAAGAAATTTCAGGCCGGCAAAAAATATATCTATACAGAAGTTTTTTCGTGGCTCCCGCCTATAACACCTCTTAAGCAAATAGCAGTCTTCATCTCTCGACCACGCGAAAGAAATAAAATAGCAGGTGGCACACTCATCTCAATTGATGAACTCATGAGTGAGATTAGAGCTAAGGTGATTGAGCGCGGCCCTATGTGCCGCAATGCCATATCAGAACGATACCCCTTGCTCCGCACATTGCAAATGACACACTCTGGCTACTTCAAAGCGATCTAACATGGCACATACCTGATTGCCCTTTAACTTGGATTATGTGCATGTTGAATCGAGCGATGGATAATGCCCGGCGTTTAGATGACTGTCGAATTGTCCAGAAGATATAATCAAAGCTGGAGGTCTGAGGATGAACTACAAAGTTCTCTTGCACGAGTCGGAAGAAGGTTACAGCGTCTCCTGCCCCGGCTTGCCCGGCTGCTGGTCTCAAGGCGAAACGGAAGAAGAGGCACTTGCCAACATTCAGGACGCCATTCAAGAATATCTGGCCGCGGTGGATGAGCTTGTGAAGGGTGGCAACTTCCGCGAAGTCGAGGTGACAGTTTAACTGTGCCGAAGATTCCCGGTGTTAATCATCTGGACGCGGTCAGAGCGTTAGAGAAAGCTGGGTTCCGCGTCTTGCGTCAAGGCAAACACATCGTCATGTCCGACGGCACTCGCATCCTCACAATCCCGCGCCATAATCCGGTCAATGCTTTTACGATGGGCGGTATCGTGCGCGACGCCGGACTGGCGGTTGAAGAATTCAAGAAGCTTCTCTAAAGTCTGAACCACTGATATGGCCGACGACGTCAGCCTTGATGAAAAGCATCTGCGTCAACTCGACCGCGAGTGGAATGAGGCTTACCCGCGGCGCGACGTGGCGACGCTTGAGCGCGTCATCGCGGACGACTGGATGTGCATTGACGGGGCGGGCGAGCGCATCGGCAAGGCCGAGCTGCTTGAAAGAGTCGCTTCGGGAGCGAGTCGGCTTGAGTCGCACGTGTTCGACGAGATGGAGCTTCGCATATACGGCGACGCGGCAATCGTCACGGGCCGCCTGACGGGCAAGGGGCGCGACGAAGAGGGGCAGCTTAGTTTCAGCCAACGCTACACGCGCGTCTACGTCAAGCGGGACGGCGCGTGGCGCGCGGTGGCGACGCAGGTGACGGTTCTCCCGAAGGAGTGAGACGCAAGCAGGCTGCGCTGACTTCAGCAAACGCTTCTATGTCCGAATCACAATTCACAGACAAACGCAGAGTGAGCGTCGCCGAAGGCTTGTCGCGCGTGCCGGGCGCGGGGGGCGAGCGTTTCGCGAAGGTCTTGGAGCACGGCAGTCTCGTCGTCGAGATTTACGCGCCGCGCGGGCGCGATTCGCAGGGGCCGCATACGCGCGACGAGCTTTACGTCGTGGTCGAGGGCAAAGGCGAATTCGTGAGTGGAGCGGAGCGTCAAGACTTCGCGCCGGGCGACGTGCTGTTCGTGCCCGCGGGCGTCGTGCATCGCTTCGAGAACTTCACCGAAGACCTCGTCGTGTGGGTCGTCTTCTACGGCCCGGAAGGCGGCGAGAGGCCGTAGTCGAATCCCTGATTGAACGCGCGCGGTCGCCGCCGTCTCGCGCACCGCGCGTCACGCCAACGAACAACTATATGCCTCCGAGAAGGTCGAGCCGGCGCAGAGAGCAACCCCGCGTGGGGCATGGCCGCGAGCGGCGCGTCGAGCGCGTGCGGCGTCTGCTCATGCGGCGCGGCATGCCTCGGCTTCAGATGTCGCTCATCCTTTCGGCGACGGGCATCGCGGGCTTCCTCGCGTCGTTCGCGCTGCTGCACGCGGGCGTCGCGCGCATGTGGCTGCGCTACCCCGTCGCGGTTCTGTTCGCATACGGAGTCTTCCTGCTGCTGCTTCGCCTCTGGCTCTTCTCAAAAAGGCGCGCGCGTGAGAGCCGCGCGTCGGACTTCGACCTGTCGGGGCTTGACTTGCCCTCGCCGAACTTCGGCGGCAGTAGCGCAAGCGCGGACGCGACGTTCGGCGGCGGGGGCGACTTCGGCGGCGGAGGCGCGGGGAGCAGTTGGGGCGCAAGCCTCAGCAGCGACGTGCCGTCGAGCGTCGGATGCGTTGGCGACACGGGCGGGGGCGCGGGCAGCGGGCTTCTCGACAACCTCGACATCGGCGGCGACGCGGACGAGGGCTGCTTGATTGTCGTCGCGCTGGCGCTCGTCGCCGCGGGCGTTGTCGCCTCGCTCTACGTCGTCTACGCCGCGCCCGTGCTTCTGGCCGAGGCTCTGGTCGAAGGCGTGCTGCTCTCCGGCCTGTACCGCAGCGTGAAGAAGGCGGAGCAGGGCAACTGGCTTCGCGCGGTCGTGCGCCGGACGTGGATTCCGGTTCTGATCACGCTCGTCTTCTTCGCAGCCGCCGGGTACTTGCTTCAAAAGGCCGCGCCGCGCGCGCGCTCAATCGGCGAGGCGTGGAAGATGGCGAGCAGTGATTGAGTGTGCAGCAGAGCGAGGCGGAAACCCGACCGTAAGGGAGGGTGTCTCAGCGTTCAGCATTCGACACCCTCCCTTACGGTCGGGTTTCCGCCTCAAAACAACAGCCCGCGTCGAACGCTCGACGCGGGCTGTTGACTTAGACATGCTTTCAGGTCAGGCCGTCGGATGGGATTTCAAATTCAGTGAACGGGCGGCGGAGGCGGGGGCGGCTTGGGCGCGCTCACGGCGCTGTTCGGTGTTGTGCTGATCGTCGTCGCGACGGGCGCGCTCGCCGTCGCCGACGTTGAAGCCGGAGCGTCGGACTCGAAGCGTATGTTGCCGTTGACGCCCTTGATCTCAATGGGCGTGCCGCCTGCTCCGAGCCGCGCGCGCGTGTTCGAGTGGTTCTCGCGCTCCTGCATCGTCACGTTCGGCACGTTCAAGGTGAGGTTGCCGTTGTTGCCCTTCACCTCGATGTCGGCGTCGAGGCTCTGCTTCAAACGAATCTCGATGTTGCCGTTGACGCCCTTGATGTCCATGCCCTGCGCGCCGAGCTGCGAGACGCCGAATTTCACGTTGCCGTTGACGCCCTTGATCTCCGAGTGGCCGAACGACTGCGCCACCTCGACGCGACCGTTGACGCCCATGACCTCGACCGAGCCGTCAACTTCGCCGACCGAGACGGGGCCGTTCACGCCTTTCGCCAGAAGCTCCACGCGGCGCGGCAGAGTCATCACGACCTGCTGCCGAACGTGCCCGCCGCCGCTCCACAGCCAACGAAAGAAACCGTGGCCG
>DASQLL010000358.1:0-13357 GCA_035630035.1 Pyrinomonadaceae bacterium
CCGATGTTGGCCGTCCAGTTCGGGCGTTCTGTGAGCTGCACGCCCTTGCCGCCGCCGTTGATGTGGTACATCCAGATTTCGCCCGCGCCGAGCGAGCGCGTGTCAACGAAGTGCTTGCGGACGACGAGGTACTGTCCGTCGGGCGTCCATGCTGGCGTGTTCAGAAGGCGCTGCGTCTCCTTCGTCACCTGACGGCGGTTCTTGCCGTCAGCGGCGTCCATCACCCAGATGTTGTCGCCGCCGTCGCGGTCGGAGGTGAAGGCTATGAGCTTGCCGTCGGGCGAGAAGCGCGGCTGCACCTCCCAAGACGCGCCGCCCGATAGAAGCTCGGCGCGACCGCCCGCGACGGGCATGACGTATATGTCGCCGACGAGATCGAAGACGATTCGCTGTCCGTCGGGCGACACGTCGCAGCTCATCCAAGTGCCTTCGTCCGTGTCGAACTCGACGGTCTGCGTCGGGCCGTGGTCGCCTTCAACGTCCCACGGCTCAGGCTTCTTGGCGGACTCCTGCAACTGCTCTATCTTCTTCTGCGCGTCTTGCAGTTGCTTGTCTTTGTCTTGCGGCGGCGCGGGATTCTGCGGCAGCGCGTTTGTCGTAACGAACAGGGAGAATATCAGGAGACAGACCGGGAATCTTCGGAGCACGGTTACACCTCTCGCGTCTTGGGTTAGCTTGAAATGAACGCTGTAGAAATCGGAAGGCTCTTAGAGCGCGGACATTCTAACCGACCGCGCACGGTTTCTGCCAGACGCGCGCAGGCTCTGCTAAACTATTCGCCGATTTGGTGGGAGTAATTTTAACTTGAGTCTAGGGCAAGATGAGTTCACCGCAGAGGCGCAGAGGACGCGGAGGGAGCGCAGAGAAAGCTCAACTCTCTGCGCCCCCTCCGCGTCCTCTGCGCCTCTGCGGTGAGTCATACTCGCATCGCACTACCGCCCCGAATTTAAAGACCTTCATGTGCCGCCGCCCCATCATCGTCGTCTTTTTTCTGCTCGCCTTCACACAAGCGGGGCAAGCGGCTGCGCTTCCCGAAGGCTTCACGGAAAGGCAGGTCGCTTCGGGACTCACGGGCGCGACCGCGATGGCGTTTGCGCCCGACGGGCGACTCTTCGTCTGTCAACAAAACGGACAGCTCCGCGTCATCAAGAACGGCTCACTGCTGCCCACGCCTTTCCTGACCGTGAGCGTGGACGCGACCGGCGAGCGCGGACTTCTTGGCGTCGCCTTCGCCCCCGATTTTGCAAACAACGGCTTCGTATACGTCTACTACACCGTCGCAACGTCGCCGCGCCACAACCGCGTCAGCCGCTTCAGAGCCGACGGCGACGTAGCCGCGCCGAACAGCGAGACTCTCATCTTCCGTCTCGACGATTTGAGCGGCGCGACCGTGCATAACGGCGGAGCGATGCACTTCGGCGCGGACGGCAAGCTCTACGTCGCCGTCGGCGAGAACGCGCAACCGGCGAGCGCACAATCACTCGAAAGCCTCTTCGGGAAAATGCTTCGCATCAATCCCGACGGCTCGATCCCCGCGGACAACCCTTTCTTCAACACGGCCACAGGCGACCGCCGCGCCGTCTGGGCGACGGGCCTTCGCAACCCCTTCACCTTCGGCTTCCAACCCGGCACGTCGCGCCTGTTCATCAACGACGTGGGCGAAGCCGATTGGGAGGAGATAAACGAAGGCGTCGCTGGCGCGAACTACGGCTGGCCCGCGACTGAAGGCCCGACCTCGAACCCGGCCTTTCGCGCGCCCGTCTTCGCATACGAGCACGGCACGGGCGCGAGCGTGGGCTGTGCCATCACCGGCGGCGCGTTCTACAACCCGACGGCCTCGCAGTTCCCTTCCTCTTTCGTCGGCAAATATTTTTTCGCGGACTTCTGTAGCGGGTGGATTCGCACGCTCGATCCCGCGACTGGCTCGACCGGCGATTTCGCTTCCGGCGTCCCGCTCCCCGTTGATTTGAAGGTCGGGCCGGAAGGCAGTCTCTACTACCTCGCGCGCGGCGGCGATGCGATCTTTCAGATCATCTTCACGGGCACGAGCGCGCCCTCGATTACGTCGCAGCCCGCGTCGCAGACCGTCTCCGCCGAACAGACTGCCGTCTTCAGCGTCTCGGCCTCCGGCGGCCAGCCGCTCTTCTTTCGATGGCAGCGAAACGGCGCGGACATCGAGGGCGCGGACGCGGCAACGCTCACGCTGCCCAACGTCTCGATTGCCGACAACGGCGCGCAAGTTCGCTGCATAGTCTCGAACTCCTTCGGGAGCGCGACGAGCGACGCAGCCGTCCTGCACGTCACGACGAACCAGCCGCCCACAGGCGCGATTCTGTCGCCCACGCAAAATTCTCTCTACAGCGGCGGCGACCGCTTCAGCTACTCCGGCACGGCGCAGGACGCAGAGGACGGAGAGCTTGCGCCCGCGGCCTTCGCGTGGCGCGTTGATTTTCATCACGACGCGCACGCGCATCCCTTTCTGCCGACGACGACAGGCTCGCGCAGCGGCTCTTTCAACATCCCCACGGAGGGCGAGAAGTCCTCGAACGTCTGGTATCGCATACACCTCAAGGTCACGGATTCGGGCGGACTCGCGCACGAGTCGTTCCGCGACGTGCTGCCGCGCACCGCGCGCGTGACACTCGCGACCGAGCCTGCGGGCTTGCAACTCTCGCTCGACGGCGTGCCGATAGCTGCGCCAACATCCTTCGTCGGCGTTGCCGGCATCAAGCGACGCATCGCGACCGTGCAGACGCAGAGCTTGGGCGGCGCGACCTTCCAATTTCAGGGCTGGTCGGACGGCGGAGCAATCGAGCACGACATTGCAACGCCCGCGAACGACACGACGCTGACCGCCGTCTTCGCGTCCACGAACGACGCGCCCGGCTCCGTGCAGTTCGGCGCGGCGTCCTTCAACGCGTCCGAAGCCGACGGGCACGTCTCCGTAAGCGTTACGCGCGGCGGCGACACTTCCGGCGCACTCTCAGTTGACTACGCGACCTCGGACGGCACGGCGACGGAGCGCTCCGACTATCTGCCCGCGCTCGGCTCGCTCCGATTCGCTCCCGGCGAGACGAGCAAGACGATACGCGTGCTGCTCACAGGCGGCGCGTCGGTCGAGGGCGCGGAGACGTTCACGATAAGCCTTTCGCGCGTCGGCTCGCCGTTCGCGCTCGGCTCGCCGAGCGTCGCCACTATCAGCGTTGACGACGACGATGCTGTCCCGCCGTCCACGAACCCCGTTGACGAGGCCGAGTTCTTCGTGCGCCAGCAGTATCAGGATTTTCTCAACCGCGAGGCGGACGCCGACGGCCTACAGTTCTGGACGAACGAAATTCTCGGCTGCGGCGCGGACGCAGAGTGCGTCACACTCAAGCGCGATAACGTCTCGGCGGCGTTCTTCCTCTCGATTGAGTTTCAGGAGACGGGCTATCTCGTCTATCGCATGAGCGTCGCGTCGTTCGCACGCTTCCCGCGCTTCCGAGAGTTCCTGCGCGACACGCAGGCCATGGGGCGCGGCGTCATCGTCGGGCCGGGCGACTGGCAGCGGCGGCTCGAAGAGAACCAGCGCGCTTTCATCGCCGAGTTCGTCGCGCGCCCCGAATTCGTCGCCGCGTTTCCGACGAACCTTGTGCCGTCGGAGTTCGTTGACAGGCTCAACGCGAACACGGGCGCGTCGCTCTCGCAGGCGGAGCGCGACGCGCTCGTCGGCGGACTCTCTACGGGGGCTTTGGATCGCGCGGCGGTTCTACGCGAGGTGACGCGCGACGGAGATTTCGTGCAGCGCGAGACCAATCGAGCCTTCGTGCTGCTGCAATACTTCGGCTACCTGCGCCGCAACCCCGACGATGCGCCGAACGACGACATGAGCGGCTACGATTTCTGGCTCAACAAGCTGAACCAGTTCAACGGCAACTTCATACGCGCCGAGATGGTCAGGGCGTTCATCACGTCAGTCGAGTACCGCGAGCGCTTCGGGCCGTAAACGTAGGAGGCAGGAGCAGGAGGCAGACGGCAGGGATTACTGCCTCCTGCTTCCTGCTCCTGCCTCCTACTTTTCGACCCGCACGCCGCGCCTCAAAGTCTTCGAGCCTTTCTCGCCGAACCAAGCGACATGCTCCTGCGCCATGTCGAGTTCGAGAACATACTCGCCCGGCTCGCGCGGCGCGACCGTCTTGATTTCGACGGCGACAAACTCGCCCGCGTCCAAGTCGAACGGGAGTTTCGTCTCGCCAATGTCACCGAGCGCGTTTGATTCGCCGCCCTTCAGCCAACGCCATCGAAGGCCGACGCGGAAGCGTCCGTCCGGCTGCCCCACGGCGTGCCACGTCGCGCGTCCCACGTTTCTGATTTCGACTCGCACAGTCTCCGTTCGCCCCGCCTTCAAAGTCGCGGGCAGATTCGACGCCGACAAGTCCGCGCGAAACGAGTCTTCCGGTAGCGGCGCGGCGCTCGCCTGCATTTCCGACGGCGGCACGACGTAGACCAGATAATTTATCCTCTTCGTAATCACGCGGCAGTCGGCGCACACGTCTTCGGTGCTGATGACGACCGCGCCCGCCGGCGCGCGCTCGCCCGCCGTGAGCCTTACGAACTGCGACGCGTCAATGCCCTGGAGCAATCCGTGCCAGTACGCCTGCACGTAGCCGACGTGCCCCGTCGCGTCTGTGAGATAAATCGGTCGTTGATTCGTCCGCAACGCAGCCGCCAGAACTTTTTCCTTGTAGTGCGACTCGAAGACGTAACCGCGCTCCGGCTCTCCGCTGTGAAAAAGCTTTTGGAAGTACGCGCCCTGCGCGAGCGTCAACAGCGCGAGCAGCGCCAACGCCGCGCGCCTCGCCGTCACGCGCTCAAGCGGCCCGTGCGAAGCGTCGCCGCGCGCCACGCTCTGTCCTTCGTCTTTCGTTTCAGGGCTTGCCAGCAGCCACGTCAACGCGGGGATTGTCAGCACATGCAGGAACAACGGCACGGCGATGAGGCGCAACTGCGGGAACTCGCCGCGCGTCAGCGATGCGGGAATCGCGGAGACGATCAGGCCGTACAGGATGAACCGCCACCACGCTTCGCGCCTTTGCGAGCGCAACACAAGAATCAACCCCGCGATTGCCAGCACGAAAGTCGGCGCGAGCAGGCTCGCCGCGCCCGGCACGTGGTCGCGTATGTTCGGCTCGCCCGTAACGAGCATGCTCCACGGACTCAGATTCGCGGCGAAGCGTCTCAAGAATTCGCCGGCCACTTCAGACGCCTCGGCTTGCGGAGTGACGTATGTGAGCAGGTTGAATCTGCCGGTCAGCGCGCCCGGATGTCGCACGTGAAAGACGAGCAGAGGGACGAGCGCGAGCGCGTAAGCAGCCCACGCCATCAACAGACCGCGCAGCCTCCGGCGCGTGACGAAAAAGACGAGTCCTGCGGCGAGCAGTGGGCCTAAGAGCCTCCCAATAGAATATGAGTAAGTCAGAAGCGCCAGCGTCGCCGCGAGCGCCGCTACGTCTGACGCAGACCAACGCTCCTTCTCTGACGCCCGCCGGAGCGCGAGCAGAAACAGCACGACCGTCAGAGGGTAGGCCGCGACCTCGAACACGAGTCTGCTCGACTCGTAGAGCCACGGCGTCAACAGCGCGCTCGCGCCGACGATTACGCCCACGCTCGCCCTGCGCGCGCAACGAGCCGCGAGCAGTCCCAGCAGCAACGCCGCCGCGCATCCCAACATTGCGCTCAAAAGTCGCGCCGCGAAGATGCTCGGCCCCGTCACGCTGTAGAGCGCGGCCAGAAGGTAGATGTAGGTCGGATTTTTGTACTCGCCGAATGCGCGGAAGAAGAGCGGCCAAGCCTCGCCGTGCTCATCGCGCCCTGTCTCGGAGACGGTGTATGCGTTGTAAGCGATTGAGGACTCGTCCGTGTAGAAGCCCGGCGGGCGGGCCGGCACGCCGTAAGCGTAGAGCGCAAGCGCCAGCACGACGCCTGACAGAATCAGCGGCACACGATAGCGTCTCAACACGGTTCTCGCTTCTTGTTCGCTGTGATTAAAAGCTGAAGAAGTCGGCAGGTTTTTCTATAAAGATAAGTACGCCCGGTAGGAGTCGAACCTACGGCCTCTTGCTCCGGAGGCAAGCGCTCTATCCACTGAGCTACGGGCGCGCGCGGGCCATTCTCTCACAGACGTGAATCAAGCACAAAACGGAAGCTATTCTCGACTGAGCGATTGGCTAACGGTTCGATTCCCACCATGATAATTGAAATACACACTCTCAATTGACAGCCTCTAGTTAAAGTTGTAGGCTTCGCCTGCTTTATCGCTATGTACCTTTCCGGCAGGCGTTCCTCTGTATCGTTCGACTGCGGAATCCAAAACCCGTTGACCTCGTGCCTTTGTAAACAGATCTAAGTTTCAAGCTTGGCCTGAAAGCTATTCTTCACCAAGAGGACACTCTATGCCTCCGGTTTTTGGGCGATACATTCCTGACCCTCATACTTACTACGACGCCCTCACAGAAATGCGGGCCTCGACGGTGGAAGAGAAAGCCGTCGCCATTAACCTGATGTACGATCACCGCGTCAGCGTCGAGCGCGAGCGAGCCTTCGACGCCTTTGTAAAGCATCCCTGCACCGCTTTCGGCCTGCGGAAGGCCCTCAAAGATTATTTTGAAGAAAAGGTTCGTGAGAGGAAACTCCCACACTACGTCTACAGCGACGTAAACGCCTGCAACCTCTTGAACGGACAGCCGGGCGTTCGTCCCCTGATCAAGCCGGAGACGAAGCTGATCCGCGTCCTTGACCTTAACGGGTTGAAAGGCGTCTTCCAGTGGGCACAGACTGAGAGGAAGTACAGGGGGAGGTGGGGCAGGACGTTTGACAGGTTCCCTCCGGACATGAACGACCGCGCGGTGATGGATTTTTTGGATGAAAAGATGGAGAGCCGCTCAGTCGTTGATTTCGTCGGAACCGTTCTGGACGTGCTTAACGAGCACAGGCTTGAGAAAAAACCATTTCAGCCGACGTGGGCGACGATGTGGAGCGCCTTCCGAGACTACGTTGACGAAGGCCCTGACCGCTGGCACCAAGTGCTGGGCATGGACAAGCCGAGTTCCTGCTGGCTCGTGCTTTTAAGGTATACTGTCCGTGAGGCTGGCACCGTCGCCCGCCCGACGCAGTTGGACAGCGGATGGTATCAGTTTCATTTCCCCTCTCCCCCTCCTCCCAATCCGCCTCTCAGCACGGGAGGGCACCCGATGGACCTCAAAGCATCGGCGGACAGGGTTCTACCGGAGTACGTTCACAAACAGATCCGTCACCTGCCAGAGCACTGGACGGTGCTGGCTCCCAACAACTATGGCCGCACCACTGCTCCGCCCTTGCCGGCGCTCGCCGATGAGAGGAAAATACACCATCGGCTACTCATCCATCATTATGGCCCAAGCGTCCGTAGTTGGATGAATGACCCGATTTAGGCGCAGGCGGCCCGCCCGACGCGGACTCGCCTCGCCGCGGAGTACTAAATGATAGAGCAAGACGAACCGACAATACATCATCAATCCTCCGAGCGCGTAGGCCAGTTGCTCGACGAATGGCTCTCGCGTCCTGAATGGGAGTTGGAGGAAGCCTACGATTGGTTGCAAGGCTACTACCTTCCGCCCGTCGGCCACGACGACTACCCGTTCGTGTGGATGCATCGCGGCCTTCTCCTCATCGAAGAGCGTTACGAGGCCGAGACGGAGTTGGCGCGGCGCATGGCGAGGGTGCTTCAAGAGAACCCCGACGTGACACGCCCCGGCACGAGGCCGGACGAGCTGCTGTTCAACCTCTTCATGCTCTGCACCAGCCTGAGCTACCCCGCCGTGCTGGGCGAGCCGCTGCTCGCGGTCTATGAGCGGCGCAAGCTGGGGGGCGAGTGGCTCGGAACAGACTTACGCGTCGCCCTGACCGCCGCCCTGATCTCGAATCAGATTGACAAACGCCTGCTGCCCGCGTGGCAGGCCATGCTCGAAGACAAAGACGACGATTTCCTCATCGGTAATGTGAGGTATGGATTAGACGGCATCACGTTTATGCCTCCCTCCGAAGCCGCGCCCGACGAGCCTGCCCTCGACGAAATCGGCAACGCGCTGAAAACCGTAGCGCGCAATTTAAGTCAAGAACATGATCGACGCGCCGAGTTTAAAGCGTTCGTCAAAACGGTAACTGATACATATCCGGGGCGACCTACGTGGGCAGTTGATTTAGTGCAGATAGCAGACAAAAATCGTTGGCCGGCGTGGGCGGTGGAGTGTCTTCCTAGCTTATGCATCCGACTCAAAGGTCTACCGGATGAGCGCATATGTTATCTAGCTTGGCATTATATCCTTGCCTGTATTCCGAAGTCGTATGACTATGAGGTGGTCTTAGGTCTTTGCGGGAATCACGTATTACGAACTTATGTGACTGAAGAAACTTCATTCTTTATAGAAGCAATTGCCCCGGTTATTGAACACGCGCGGCTCGAAAATCCATTTCCGAGTGACAGAGCGATGCATGGTGTTGTCGCAAGCGCAATGACCGATCTCGAATTGCTAGCGAATAGTTTATTTGATTCCGAAGCGGCTGAAGAACTCAGAGAAGCCCGCAGAAAAGTTATTGATCAGGCTATGAGGATGCCAAACCTTAATGCCATCGGCAAAGCTTTAAAGAAAATCACTTCAACTCACGAATCAGAGCAAGACCGTGAATCTATGATTCTTTCTCTTGCTAAGCCTGTAAAAGCGCTATACCCGGATATTGACCTTGAACAAGTTGCGGAGGGAACGCATTCACCAGTTTGGGTAGTAGAGAGTCTAAAACAGGCGGCTTAGCTCAGATCATTAGGTCAGTAAGTTTCATCGCTGGGTAACTTCGCGGATCATTTTAATGAGAGGCTCTGAGTCCGAGTCCTTCCTCAGGTAGGTGACGCTCGGCGGATTGTTCTGCAACGCCTTCTCCAAATCCAGCTCCTCCAAAACGGTATAGAGGATAATTGGAATACTTCGGGCTTTCTCATTTTCAAGTATCTTCTCCTTGCACCTCAAGCCCGCGCGATAGAATCCGTTTTCCCTTACCTCATTCGGAGGCTCTTGCATAGTTGGGCCGGGGTCGGCCCACCTTAACATTACGTCTATGATGAACACATCCGGGCGGGCGTCCATTATGCCATCCAGCCGCGAGTAGAACTCTGACTCGGTGCTGATCCGCTCAACCTTAACGCCGTGGAAGGCTGCGCCAAAGCACGACTCGACCCACTCCGCCTGAAGATGATCGTCCTCGACAAGTACGATATACATAGCTACCTCACTTCGCGTTCAGGATTGGGAAGATTAGTTTAATCTCGGTGCGGTTTGATGGCGTCGTGGGAATGATATGGAGTTCCCCATTGTGAACCTCCATAATGTTCTTCACGATCCAAAGGCCAATCCCCGACCCCTCTCCTGTAACCAGTCTCGCACTCTGGCTGCGCCATCCTCTCTCCACACACTTATGAAGGTCACTAGGCTTAATGGGCAATCCCACGTTTGCAACCGAGATGTGAAAGCGGTGGGTGCGCGTCGTCAGCCCGCCGAAAATTTCTATCACGGAATTACCAAAACTGTATTTACCCGCGTTATCCAGGATATTGTTCAGGGCCTGCTCCAGGAGATCATGGTCTACCCTGACCACATTAGATTCGAGGACAGACAAGCTCTCACGATTGACCATCATGTTTATGTGACGGTCGGGATCAATCATCAACTCGTTGTCGCTCGCGGCCTCAATGAGCAATCTGACTGCGGTCTCGTAATCGAGAGTCGCCAGCTTCGGCTTAATGGGCTTCTCGCCTGCTAGCGACGCAAAGAGCATCGTACTCATGGCGACGCGCTTGGCCTTCCTCGTCAGGCCGCGGATCGCAAACAGACTTCGGTCACCGCTCGGCGCATCCCTGATGGCAGACTGAATTCTCGCTTGCGCTTGGTTGATGGGACTCTTAAGTTGATGGGCAAGGTCTTCAAGGGTCTGGATTCGCTCTTTAACCTGCTCGGCGAGGCCGGCGCGCGCTTTATTGAGCAAATCAACGGTTTCGGCTATGTAGTGGTACAGCCCTAGTTGCTGGCCTAATAACTCGGCAATAGCCACCGCATTATTAGGAAACTCCTGCTCTCCAACGCCCCAGATGTCGAGGACGCCGAAAGTTAATTTCCCGACCATGACCGGGGCGATGATCATCCTCCGCACGCCGGGGAAGATCAGTTTTTCAGAGTAATAAGGGTCGTTCGTCACGTCGGGGATACGATGTACCTGGCCGGTTTGAAAGACATGTGCCCCAGCAGACGTGGGCGGAGTGTCATACACGTGGAAGCGATGTTCTTTCCGAGCTTGTCTCTCTTTCAGGCTCCCCTGATTCCACGCATGCCCCTGCGTGGCAACGAACTCAAGTTCGTTCGTCTGCCTGTCAAGCATGCGTATGTCCATGATCTCCGCGCCTTTGATGACCGAACGGGTAATCCGTAGGGCTTCGACGAAAATGTCGGACTCGACCGGCCTGTCATCATTCAACTTGGAGAGCGCGAACGCGTTAAGCTCGCTGATGCTCTTTGATAACAACTGCCAAGTCTGGTTCTCCCCCTGCATCTCCAGATCGTTCAACCAGTCGCTCCAATACTGACTGATCTTGGCCGCGACTAATTCCAGAAGATTGAGGTCTGCTTCGGCGAAATAGTACGGCCCCTTCCTGGCGGTGCAGCAACGAATGACGCCCAGCACCTTGCCGCCGATGACGATGGGGGCCGCCATGAAACTCAGCGGCGGCAGATCGTCGCCCGGTGCAAGATTGAGAAATCTGCTCGCCGAGGACTTAATGTCGAGTGAGTCAGTCCAGATGATTCCGTGGTAGTCACGTCGTATTGCCAGCTTGTCGCGCTCGAAGTTTGCCAGGTCAAAAATCCTGACGGGCCTGCCGTGGGTCAGTACCCACCCGGTGAGGCTCTTCTCGTATTTGCGGTAGACCGTCCTCTCAACCGGCTCCGGCCAAGTCGTGCCGGCCAACTCGTAGTCGCCGGGCGCTTCGTTTCGGTCTTCCAGAAAGACGGAGGTTTCGATGCACTTGAATGCCTCGCTCACCGTCGCGCAGACTCGGCTGATGGCCTTCCCAACCTCCTCCTTGACCTCCTCTTTGGAAAGCTGTTGGTTGTGAGTCGTCAATTTCGCCCTGTTTAGTATCCTGTCCACACGCCTCGTCAGGCTAAAAATCAGCTTGACTCTGATCGTCTGGTACAGGGCCGGCACCAATGGGGCAAGGTGCTCGACAATGGCGACCTCGTCTTCGGTAAACGGATTAGACGTTGTCCGGTATAAAGTGATCGCCCCTCTCCGGGTGTTGTCGGGGAAGATGATCGGGACTGATACAATGGTCTTAACGCCGAGCCTGCGTAGATAGCGAGGGTCCTTCGAGACGCGCGGATCGTTAATTACATCTTCGACGTAGACGGTTTCACCCGTCAGCACTGATTTACCGGCGGCGGAGTGCGGCGGCAGGTCGTAGAAGGCGTAAATCCGCCCGTCTTCGAGCCACTGGTCGAGGACGAACAAGTGCCCGCGCGGGGGATCGGCGTCGAAGTTCGATCCGGGCGCGACCTCCCAGAGAACGCACCCGTAAGCGTCTACGGCCTGCGCGATGCTCTTTAGTATCTCGGCGAGACCGGAGCGGCTATTTTGCGCGAGGGCCAGCGAGACGAAATCTGTAAGGGGCACGCTGGCTTTATCATAATCAGTGAAACGCATGCTCATATCGCTATAATCTACACGACAATAGCCTCGATTTAAATGTCCGTAGCACGTGGAGGGCGATGGACTCCGGCTTTCTTGCGTTACCGTCTGCTTCTTACTGGCAAACATACCCCCTGCCGGTTTATCATCGGAGGCAACTTGTACTCATCGCACAAAAAAGTCATTCGGAGGAGCCATGCGTAGATTGAATTTGAACGGCCTCTTGCTGGCCGTGCTTTTGCTCGCACTGCCGCTGTCCGTCCCGCAGGCGCAGCAGCGACAGAGCGTCAACGCCGCCGCGACCGGCGTCGCGCCCGTCGTAGTTTCAGCCGAAGAGCGAGCGGCGGCGGAGCGCATTACCGCAGAGCGCATGAAGGAGTTGCTGTACTTCATCGCTTCGGACGAGATGGCCGGGCGCGACACGCCCTCGCCGGGTCTCGACAAGACGGCGCAGTTCATCGCAGACCGCCTCAAGCAGCTCAAGCTCAAGCCCGCGGGCGACAAGAACTCTTTCTTCCAGCGCATCATGCTCAGCAAAACGGTCGTTGACCGCGAGGGCACGCGGGCGCAGTTGGGCGAGCGCGTCTTCAAGCTCGGCGAAGACTTCATCCCCACGGGGCGCGTGAGCGGCGAGGCCGACGCGCCGCTCGTCTACGTGGGCCACGGCTGGGTCATCAAGTCGAAGAACGTAAACGCATACGAAGGTCTGGACGTGCGCGACCGCATCGTCATCATCTCAGGCGATGGCACGACGCCGCCGCCGGGCGTGTCTGTCGCGGGCCTTCCGGGGGGCGATTGGGAAACTCCGCTCAGCTACGCGCAGAAGCACGGCGCGAAGGCGCTCGTCATCATCCCGCGCAACTACGAGCGCACACTGCGCTACGGGGCGCTCAGAATCGCGCGCCCATACCTAACCATCCCGCGCCTTGAAAACGCCGTCGCGGACGATGGCGAGGACGAGGCCGCCGACGCGCCCACGCAGGGCATGCCGACCATCATCCCCGCGCGCGCGATGCTCGACGCGCTCTTCGCGGGCGAGCGGTTGGAAGCCGCGCGCGTGATGCAAGCTTCGCTGGGCGTCGGCGAGCAGCCCGCAGGGTTCGCGCTCTCGCCGGACAAACGCCTGCGCCTGAGCGTCAAGCTCTCGACGACCGACGCGACCTCGCAAAACGTCGTCGCCGTCCTCGAAGGCAAAGACTCGAAGCTCAAGAAGGAGTACGTCGCGCTCGGCGCGCACTACGACCACGTCGGCGCAAGCGGCGGCGGCTGTCGCCCCGTTGGCAACGACTCGATCTGCAACGGCGCGGACGACGACGGTTCAGGGACGACCGCGCTGCTCACGATGGCCGAGGCGTTCGCGAAGGGGCAGCGGCCAAAGCGCTCGATTCTCTTCGTCTGGCACATGGGCGAAGAGAAGGGGCTTTGGGGGTCGGATTATTTCACGCGCTACCCGACCGTGCCGCTCAAGCAGATCGTCGCGCAGCTCAACATGGACATGATCGGTCGGAGCAAGCAGGCGGGCGACACCAAGCCCGCAAACAAGATGCTCACCGGCCCCGAAGAGATTTACGTCGTCGGCTCGACGCTGATGAGCACGGAATTGCAGCGCATG
>DASQLL010000359.1:0-8510 GCA_035630035.1 Pyrinomonadaceae bacterium
TACTCGCCGAGCTGCTCGCGCAGACGCTCGAAGCGCGCGGTCTGCGAGTCGGGCGCGAGTTCGAGCTTGGCGGGAATCTTACGCACGACTCGCTCGTCGCCGGAAAGATTGATGCGTACCCCGAATACACCGGCACGTCGCTGTTGCAGATTCTCAAGCTCCCAACTTCGACGGACGCGCGCGCCGTCTATAACGAGGTGAAGCGCGTTTATGTCGAGCGTTTCGATGTCGAGGTCGGCCCGCCGCTCGGCTTTGAGGACACGTTCGCCATACTCGTCCGCGGCGACGACGCGCGTCGTCTGAACCTGAAGACCGTCTCGGACGCAGCGCCGCACGCGCCGAAGTGGCGCGCGGGATTCGGGCAGGACTTCATGTCGCGCGCGGACGGCTACGAAGGTTTCGCGCGCGCGTACAATTTGCAATTCGCCTCGCGCCCACGCGAGATGGACTTGTCGCTCTCGTACCGCGCGCTCGACTCCGGCGAGGTGGACATCATCGCAGGCAACTCGACCGACGGGATGATCTCCACGCTCAAACTCGTGCAGCTCGAAGACGACCGCCACTACTTCCCGCCCTACGAGGCCGTCTTCCTCCTCAGGCGCGACACGCTCGAACGACTCCCGCAGGCGCGCGAGGCTGTGCAAAAACTCGCCGGCGCGATAACGACCGACGAGATGCGCCGACTCAATTACGAAGTTGACGGAAACAAACGCGCCGCCGCCGACGTGGTGCGCGAATGGCGAGCGGCTAAAGGGCTTTGAATCAGAAACGCGACCGTCAGGGAGCGTGTCTCCGATGAGTGAGACACGCTCCCTGACGGTCGCGTTTCTGATTCATAACTTCGGAAGCTTACTTCTTGTGCAGCACGACGCGGACGGGCTGGTCGAGGTCGGCGGCGTTGATCTCGATCTTCTGTGTCGCGTATCCCTTCGCGGAGAGTTTGAGTTTGAGCTTGCCCATGTGCAGCGGCGGCAGAACAGAGACGCCGCGCTCGTCCGTCCAGTTCCAAGACTCACATAGAAAACCGTCCGAGCGGTGCGATTGCAGGTCGGCGCGAACGCCCTTGACAGGGTTGCCGTCCTCGTCAACTACGCGCAGGTCGAGTCGGCCCACGCCGTCGGTCTGCTTGGGCGCGCGGCCCATGTTCGGGATGTCGTTCGCGTTGCTTGAGGGCGAGGCATTGTCCTGCGCCGAGGCGGTCGCGAAGGTCGCGGCTAAGAGCAGCGTGGCGAAAATCAGTCTACGCATTGGCGGTAATTCTCCTTGAAAAAACTCTACGGGTCTTCATCTGTGCGTTGATTTAATCAGCCGGGCCGCGTGACCTCGGAGAGGATTGATGATCGCCGCGACGTGACAGTCTAAGATGTCGGAGAGGGGTCTCAAGTTGCACTCAAGATGCCCGATTGGAAGCCGCCGTGCGTGCCCGTAAACCGAGGGCCTGCAACATTTTTCGGCGACCGCGAAAGCAAAGGAGCCGGGATGCGCCGTCCGCTTGGCGGCTCGCCTCCGGCCCTCGAATTTTGCGTATCTTAGAAGCATCACTTCGGCGACCGTTGCATCCTTGCGCCGCGCTCGCTTAGCGTCGGCGTTTAGGTCAGCGGCTTTGCGCTCCGGGCTTTCGCGCCGGATGGCCTTTGTCGGTGTCGCACATTTTAGGGCGAAGCGATTTACTTCACCTTTAACGAAACTAACAGAGTGCGGGCGCGGTTGTGAAGCAAAAGTTTTCTGGAAGCGCGCACGACTTGTTCCACTAAGTTGCGTAACTTTTGTCTACCGCCAGCGAACGCCGGACGAAATGTTTTGCCTGTCGCGCGTCGCACGGAGTATGCTCGGCGCACGCCAAATCAATTTGAGGAAAGGGAAGAAGAATGACTCTCGTTGATCTGCTCTTGCTGCTTTTAGTCGCGGGCGTCTGCGGCGCGCTCGGTCAGGCCATCGGCGGGTTTTCGCGCGGCGGCTGTCTCGTCTCAATCGCGCTCGGATTCATCGGCGCACTATTGGGCATGTGGCTCGCGCGCAACGTGGGGCTGCCCGAACCGTTGCCCGTGGAGGTCGGCGGGCGCACATTCCCCGTCGTCTGGGCAATCATAGGCTCCGCGCTGTTCGTCGCCGTCATAGGCCTTATCTCGCGCTCGCGTCGCCCCTGAGGGGCGCGTGAAAGTGTGGCTGCGAGGTAACATTTTTCTCTCATCATATCCGCGGGGTAGACCGCGCGCGGAGGCGTAGGCTAAACTCGGCGCGCGGAACAATCTCCCTTCTGACAAATCAAACTCCTCGCGAAAACCGAGGGCGCGCGTGTGCCGTGCCCTTAGGGCAGCCGACTCTTTCGAGACGACGCGCCAGCCCTTTCGAGACTTTTGCAGACGACATGGGTTCGAGGCTTTTATGATTGCCACGGCTCCGACGAAATCACTGCCCGCATTCTCCGTAAGGCGCGACGTGCGCGCGCCCGACCTCGCATACTTCCGGCGGCGCTACCCAGAAACGGTCGCGAGCTTCGGCACGCTACCGCGCCGCGAGGAGTGGCTGAGGCGTATCTGGGAGCTTGAGACGCGACAACGCAAGTCGTGGGAGACGAGGGGCGGCGAGACCGCGTTTGAAGAAGTGATCGTGCGGGACGCGCCTCCGGCGGGACGTGTGGCCGAAGCCGTGTTCGATGTCGTTTACGTGGGCGGCGCGAACGCGCTCCTGCACGCAGCCGCGCTCGCGTGTGGTCACGGTCGCAGCGCGCTCGTTCTCGGCTCGGACTCGCCGGCGGTCGCGGGCGGCGATTGGAATCTTTCGGAGGAGGAGCTGCGAGAGCTTGAGCGCGCGTGCGTGCTGACGCGCGAAGAGGCGGAGGCCGTAGTCGTCAACCGTTGCCGCGGCGGTCTCGTGAAAATTCACGACGCCGCGTCGCGCGTCAAGGCCGGACCGCTGTGGGTCACGGGCGCGCTCGACGTTGTTGTTGACGGCGAGCGTCTGCTCGCGCTCGCCGCCGAGAGGATCAGGCGGCAAAGGGCTTGTGCCGTCGTCGAGGGGCTTCGCTTTGTACGCGCATACGTGGAATCGTCGCGCGTGACCGTTGAGGCGGAAGGAGCGGGCGGGTTGCGAAGATTTTTCGGCGCGCGTCTGTTGGTTGACGCGGGCGGCGCGGACTCGCCCGTGGCGCGACAGCTCGGCGGCGTGCCCGGGGGCGAGGGCATCTGTCCGACGGTGGGGACTGTGGCGCGCGGCTTCGTGCGCGGCGAGGAACGCGGGAGCGTGGACTTCGGCGCGGGCGAAATCTTAGTCAGCACCGAAGACGCTCGCGACGGACGGCAGCTCTTCTGGGACGGCTCGCCCCGCGACGGCGCGCGCGACGAGTACGCGACGCGCCTCTTCTTCTACGACGCGGCGGACTCGCAAGCGGACAAGTCTCTGCTCGCGCTCTTTGAGCGTTATTTCGAGTCGCTCAATTCTTACAAGCGCAGGGGCGCGGGGTGGCGCGTCGAGCGTCCGCTGTTCGGCTACGCGGCGTTGGCGCGAGCAGCGGGGTGGCGCAAGCGCAGGCGCACGTCGGACGAATGCGTGATGCACATAGGAGGCGCGGGCGCGCTCGCCTCGCGCAACGTCGGCGCGCGTCTCTGTGACCTCGGTCGCGTCGCGCGTCTGACGCACTCGGCGCTTGAGTCCGGCGCAACGGGCGCGGACGCGCTCGCTAAAATCTCCGGCGGTGGGCCGCGCGTGGTCGAAGCCGTGGGCCTCACGGAGTTCATGCGTCCCGCGCCGCGCAGCGCGCCGCAGTCGGTGAACGAGACGCTGAGCGCGCTGGTGGCTGCGCTCGCCGGACTCGACGAGCGCGTGCGCGGCGAACTGCTGCGCGGGCGCGTTACCTTAGCCGCGCTCCGAAGTCTTTTGAGCCGCACGGCGCAAATCTACCCGCGCATCTTCGCGCGCGTGCGCGAGCGTTTCGGCGCGCGCGGCGCTTTCTGGTGGCTTGCGGGGATAGCCGAGGCGGGTTGGAGCGACAGGCGCGCAGGCGCGCGGGAAGAAGGAGGCAGGAGGCAGGAGCAGGAGGCAGACAGGGAATCTCGGATTTGAGATTTGAGATTTAAAATTCGAGATTTGAGATTTGAGATTCAAGATTCGAGATTCGAGATTCAAGATTCAAGATTCAAGATTTGAGATTCAAGATTCAAGATTTGAGATTGAGATTTGAGATTTGAGATTTGAGATTTCAAAGCGAAATCTCTTTACCTGTCTCCTGCCTCCCGCCCCTGCCTCCCGCCCTTGCCACTGCTCCTGCTTTGAGAACGGCGCGGACGGCCTGTGAAGGGTCGCCCGCGCCGGTTTGTTTGGCGAAGGTTGAGTGTCGGGGTGTAGCCTCAGCCGTAGAAAACCTTGATCATCACGTCGCCGGTGGCGAGGTCCTCGTTGATATCGAGGCCGTCGCCAGTTATCTGGATGCGTGTGATCCTTTTGTCCGTGCGCCGGTATTGGCCTTGGCCGTTCGCTTGAAAGTGGCCGTGACTTGTGCCGAAATCAACCGTGACAGAACCGTCCGTGATGATGATCGGGGGGTCTGCCCCGCCGACTCCTTCGTCAGGCATGTTTTTTTTCTCCTTAAGGTTGAGGATGGGTGGAACAAATCAGCGAACCGCGGCGACAGGCGAGTCGCTGAGAACGCTGCGAAGCCGCTGCACGTCGAGGCGCGCGAGATAACCCGGCGCGTGCGTCCCCCAGCTCTGTTCGAGCTGTGAGAGCAGAGCATCGGCACGCGCGAGATATTCGCGCGCCGCCGCCTCGTCGTCGCCCGCGCGGCGACTGGCTTTTCCCGCCAGAGCAAGCGCGCGCCAATGGGACTCGACGCGCCCTGACCGGGCGAAAAAGTCTTCGGCGCGCAGCGCAGCCGCACGCGCGCCCTCCGCGTCGCCGGCTTCGAGCAGAGCTTCGGCGAGCGCGAGTTGTGAGTTAGAGATGTGTCCGGGGTCGCGTATCTCCTCGGCAACGCGCACCGCCTCGTCGCAGAGAGCGCGGGCGCGCGCCGCAGCGCCGCCGAACGCCTCCGCGAGACACAAGACCGCATTAAGCTCTATGGTTAAATCCTTTCGCCCGCCCAACGACGCGGCGAGCGCGAGCGCCTGTTGGCCTTTCGCTTTCGCTTCGGGGAAACGGCGCTGGCTAAGCGCCATGCCCGCCTCCACGGCGAGGGCGCGCGCCGTCATCTCCTCCTTGTTAGCGAACTCAGGCCTGCCGGCTATCTCTTTGAGCTGCGCGAGCGCCTCGCCCGCCTCGTCGTAGCGCCCCATACGCCATAGCACGCCCGAAAGGTTGAGCAGGCCGTATGCCGTCAGCGTGTCATCGTGCAGCGTGCGCGCGGCGGAGAGACAGTCCTGATAGTTCGCGACCGCTTCGACGAAGCGATCCTGCGCAGCCAGCACCACCGCGCGCTCGTGGTGAAGGCTTCCGAGGAGTTGAAGATCGCCCGACTGTCCGGCGAGCTTCAACTCCTCTTCGAGCATGGAGAGAGCGTCCGCGTAGTCGCCACGATGTCTCTTCGTCCGCGCGGCGAGCATCACGGCGGCGATGGCCTCCCTACGGTAGCCGCCCTTCTGGTAGAAGTCGAGCGCCTGCTCGACGAGGCGCAACGACTCGTCGTACCGATGTTGCATGTCGCGCAGACTGCCCAGAGCGATAAGCGCCACTGCTTCGATGCGCCGCACCTTGGAGTTGCGCGCGAACTCCTGAGCGAGCGTCAGGTGCCGGTCGGCCTCGTCGTAGTTGTTCCTCCCAAGATACAGGTTGCCGAGCGTTATGTAGCCAGTGGCGACGAGGTTGTTCATGCCGCTCGCCTGCGCCAGTGTAATCGCGTCGCGCGCGAGCGCATACCCTTCGTTCTCGCCTTCCTGAACGTAGGAGAGTTGGAGCATCGCCTGAACTTGCTGGTAGAGGTTATTCGTGGTGCGCGCGAGCGCGAGCGCCTGCCCATGCTCGCGCCTCGCGTCCTGTGTGCGCCGCTGCTCGACGGCGAGACGCCCGCGCTGGTAGTGAACCTGCGCCTCGCCCTCTCTGTTTCCCGCCGCCACGTAGAGTTTCTCTGCCCGCTCGAAGGCACCCGCCGCGCCGGGCAGATTCTTCCGCTGCGCGTGGGCCATGCCCAGCGAGAGAAAAGCCGCCGCGTAAGATGCGTCGTGCTTGGTCGCCTCGGTGTAGCTCGCAACGGCCTTTTCGGTCTCGTTGTTCTTGTCGTAGGCGCGACCGAGATCGAAGTGAGCGTGCGACTTGTCGGGGTTGAGTTGTGCGATCTGCTCGTAGGCTTTGACGGCGTTCGCGTGCTCGCGCCGGACGGTCGAGGTTACGGCGTCGAGATAGAGCGCGTCCTCGCGCGGGAGCGCGCTGCGGTCGGGCACGAGTTCCTTGGCGATGATCAACTCATTCATTGCGCGTTCGAGATAGTCCATCTCCATCCACGCCTCCGCGAGCCGCGCGTGCGCGTGCGCGAAGCGGTCGTCCACCTCGATTGACTGTTTGAGAATCTCGCTCGCCTTGAGGTACGCGCCCTCGCGCATCGTGTTAACGCCGCGCTCGTAGATTTCCAGCGCCACCGGATCGGGCTTGTGTATTGCGGGCCTGCGCCAGTAGGCGATGGCCCAGACGACGAGCAGGAGCGCGAGGAGCGCGCCCAAGAGCGTGAGCGGTGAGAAGCGCTTGCGCCTGAGTCCCTCGGTCATCGTGATGAGCGCGCTTGAGCGTATGAAGTTTTCGGCGGTCGCGAGACGGCGCGTGCGCGAAGTGTCTGAGTCGGACAGTCGCGCGCGGACTCGCGCAAGCTCGGCAGCGATCTCGTCGGCGGTTTGGAATCGTTCTTCGCGTTTCTTGGCGAGCGCTTTGAGCGTCAGGCGGTCAAGCTCCGCGGGCACGCGCGAGTTGAAGCGCGAGGGAGGCGGCGGGTCAATGTGCAGCACCTGAGCGCCGATCTCGATTACGTTTGAGCCGGAGAACGCCGGACGACCGGCGACGCACTCGTAGAGCAGCGCGCCGAGCGCGAACAGATCGCTCCGCCCGTCAACATCCGCGCCGCGCGCCTGTTCGGGCGAAAGATAGAGCGGCGTCCCGATGATAACGTCCGAGCGCGTGCGCGCCGACAGGAATGTCTGCGCGTCGGGCGTGGAGCCGTCGGCCAACGCTTCGTCCAATTGTTTGGCGAGTCCGAAGTCGAGGACTTTGACCTCGCCGCGATCACTGATGATGACGTTCGACGGCTTGATGTCGCGGTGGATGATGCCGCGCCGGTGCGCTTCGGAGAGAGCTTCGGCAACCTCGCGCGCGATCTCGACGGAGCGCGCAAGGCTTAGGCCCGTTCCAGACAAAATGTCGCCGAGCGTCTGGCCGGAGACAAGCTCCATAACGATGTAGGGCTGCCCCTCCGCGGTCTCGCCGAAGTCGTAGACGGCTGCGACGTTCTTGTGCACGAGCGCGGAGACGGCGCGCGCCTCGTTCAGGAATCGCGTGCGATAGTGACTCTCGTCCTTGCCCGCGTGCGGGATTTTGATTGCGACGCGGCGGCCCAGCAGCACGTCCTCGGCCACGTAGACGACGCCCATGCCCCCTTCGCCGATCTGGCTGAGGATGCGGTAATGCGAGATTGTCTTGCCGATCATGTGTACATGCGGCGCGGCTTTCGGAGGCGCGAAAGGTGAAAAGGAAACTTACGTCCGAAGCGTCGCGGCGTTCTGCGACTTTCGGGCAGCGCGTGGTAGTTGAACGAGCGCGCGAGTATTCTGCTCTAAAGATGTATGCTTTTCAAGGAAGAAAGATTACAAGGATGTGAATCGTAAATCGTAAATCGTGACAAGAGAAAGCCGGTTCTTTCTTGTCACGATTTACGATTCACGATTCACGTCTTTTCATTTCCTCGCGGCGGGAGTGATTTTGAGCGTGAGTCGCTGTTCGCCGCGCACCAGCTCGACCTCGTACTCTTGGCCGGCCTTCATCCCGGATAGCGCCTGCGTGTAGTCGTAGACGTTCCTGATGTCGCGCCCGGCGAGCTTGACGATGCGGTCGCCCGCCTTGAGGCCCGCGCTTTCAGCGGGCGAGCCTTCGCGCACGGCGTCGAGCTTCATGCCGTCGGTTGACTCTGCGTAGCTCGGCACAGTGCCGAGGTAGACGCGGAAGCCCGTCGAGCGCGCGTTCGTTTCCGTTTTGGCGACGGCGAAGGTCGGGCGCTTATCGGCGGCTTGCAGCCCGTAGACGATCTCGCGGACGAACTCAAGGATGCGCGCCTCGCCTTCGTAGTTGATGCGGTCGGCGGTGTCCGAAGGCTTGTGGTAATCCTCGTGCGAGCCTGTGAAGAAGAAGAGGACGGGGATGCGCTTGGCGTAGAACTGGGAGTGGTCGCTCGGCCCGAAGCCGTCCTCATTGAGCCGCAGCGCGAAACGCTTGGCTGGCGTGGCCGTTGCGATGACGCGACCGTTGCTGCCCGTGACGACGATGGGGACTTCGACGCTTCCCGTCTTCTGCCCCGTGGCCGTTGTATCAAGCGTGGGAGT
>DASQLL010000360.1:0-3705 GCA_035630035.1 Pyrinomonadaceae bacterium
CGTGCGTGTGTGCGACCAGGGCTTCCAGTTGCACACGCTCTTTGCGGTTGAGCGAGAAGTCATCCATCTCTTCACCTTGACGAGCTTAGAAGGGATGGCTCGATTATAACTTTGTCAAAGAACTTTTTCGGTTCTACTTAAAAGTAAATAGTGAATGGTAAATGGTAAATGGTTTGAGCGTTGTTCGACCTTGAACATTTACAACTCGACTTGAGCGACACTCAACCGCCATTCACCATTTACCATTTACCATTCACCAACAAATGGCTCGATCAATCCAACGTTACTTGCGTATGATGCCGAAGGCGAGCGGGGTTCGCTGCACGGAGCATTTCTGGTATCCGGCGGCGGACGTTCACAGGATGCGCGACGGGTGGGTCGTCAAACTGGAGCTGGCCGGGGTCGCGCCCGACGAGCTTGAGGTGCGTATAGAGGGCGACACGCTACTGGTCGCGGGCAGCCGCCGCGACGAGACGTTCAACGATTCCGTCTCCTGCCACCAGCTCGAAATCACCTACAGCCGTTTCGAGAAATCAATACGCTTCCCCTGTCCCATCGAGGGCGCGATCATCGAGCAGCGTTACAAGGACGGACTTCTCATCCTCTACCTGCAAAGCGACGCCGTCTGCGACTGAGGCCGGCAGACTCCGCGAAGCGAGACCATTCAACTTTCAAGAGGAAGCTCATCCCGATGGCCGAAGATAAACGGAAGGACAAGCCGAAACAGAGCGCAACCGCGCGGCCCGCGCCCGACACCGACGCGCCGAATGCCGCGACGCAGACGCAGGACGCGAAGCAGCAATCTCAAACTCCTCGGCAGGCCGCGCGCGATGCCTCGAAGGTTGATGAGAGCGATGCTGTGCGCGCGTCCGGCGGTGAGGCCGTCGAGACGCCTGCCGTCGTCGGCGTGTTCGAGGTCGCAGTGCTTCCGCTTCAACAGACGACGCTCTTTCCGGCCACGGTCATCCCGCTCTCCGCGGGCCGCCCGCGCTCGGTAGCGGCTGTCGAGGCCGCACTCTCGACGGAAGAAAAACTGCTCGCGTGCATCACCGTGCGCGAGGGACGCGGCGGCCCCGAAGGCGAGGCCACGCCCGCCGACACATACGAAGTCGGGACGCTCGTCACCATCAAGCGCATGATGCGTACCCCCGAAGGCTTGCAGCTCATCGTCCACGGCATGGAGCGCGTCCGCGTCGTCGAGTGGACGCAAACCGACCCGCACCTCCGCGCGCAAGTACACGCGCTCCCAGCGCCCCTCAAGCGCGACGACGAGACGGTCGAGGCGCTGATGCGAAACTTGCAGACGCTCGTACAGCGCGCGCTCGCGATGCTGCCCGAAATCCCGCCGGAGATTCGCAGCTCGATACTCTCGACGAACGACCCCGTGCAGCTTGCATACTTCCTCGGCTCGATACTCAATCTCGGCGTCGAGCAGGAGCAGCAGATGCTCGAAGCCGACTACGTGGACGACCTTCTACAGATCGCCTACGCGCGGATGGTGCGCGAGATCGACATCATGGAGCTTCGCTCGAAGATAGCCACCGAGGCGCAGAGCGAGATGTCGAAGGCGCAGCGCGACTACGTTCTGCGCCAGCAGATGAAGGCCATACAGAAGGAGCTTGGCGAGGACGAAGAGGACGGCGAGAAGGCCGAGGCCGACATGCTGCGCGAGCGTCTGGGGCAGACAGACCTTCCAGAAGACGTTCGCAAAGAGGCCGAGCGCGACCTGCGCCGCCTTGAGCGTCTGCCGCAGGCCGCGCCCGACTATCACGTCATCAGAACTTATCTTGAGTTCGTGCTTGAGCTGCCGTGGAAGAAGTCTTCCGAAGACAAGCTCGATCTCGCCGAGGCGCGGCGCGTACTCGACGAAGACCACTACGGCCTTGAAGAGGTGAAGGAGCGCGTCCTCGAATTCCTCGCCGTCGTAAAACTGCGCCGCGACTCGAAGAGTCCCATCTTGTGCTTCGTCGGCCCGCCGGGCGTCGGCAAAACTTCTCTCGGCATGTCCATCGCGCGCGCGCTCGGTCGCCAGTTCGAGCGCCTCTCTTTGGGCGGCGTGCGCGACGAGGCCGAGCTTCGAGGGCACCGTCGCACTTACATCGGCGCGATGCCCGGTCGAATCATTCAGGGCCTCAGGCGCGCGGGCGTCAACAATCCCGTCTTCATGCTCGACGAGATCGACAAGCTCGGCAACGACTATCGCGGCGACCCGGCGGCGGCGCTTCTCGAAATACTCGACCCGCAACAGAACTCGACGTTCCGCGATCACTACATTGACCTGCCGTTCGATCTGTCGAAAGTCCTCTTCATCGCGACGGCGAATCAGCTCGGCCCTATCCCAGCGCCCCTGCGCGACCGCATGGAGATAATCGCCCTTGCGGGCTACAGCGATCAGGAGAAGCTGCACATCGCGCGGCAGTACCTCGTCCCGCGTCAGACGCGCGAGAACGGTCTGCAAGAAGGACAACTCGAAATCACCGACGACGCGCTCATGCTCATCGCCGCGCGCTACACGCGCGAGGCGGGCGTGCGGCAATTGGAGCGCACCGTGGGCCGCCTCGCGCGCAAAGGCGCACTCAAGATAGCGCAAGGCGAGGCCGACCACCTGCGCGTTGACGCGGGCGACGTTAAAGAGCTGCTCGGTGCGCCGCGCTTCTACCCGGAAGAGGCGCGCAAGGACATGCCGACGGGCGTCGCCACGGGGATGGCCTGGACGGAGGCGGGCGGGCAGCTACTCTTCATCGAGGCGACGCTGCTGCCCGGCAGCTCCGGCCTGACGCTGACGGGGCAGTTGGGCGAAGTGATGCAGGAGTCGGCGCGCGCGGCGCGCTCGTACCTCTGGTCGCACGCCACGGAGTTCGGCATTGACCCGCAGATGTTCAAGAACTACGGCATGCACGTACATGTCCCCGCGGGCGCGATACCGAAGGACGGCCCCTCGGCGGGCGTTGCTATAACGTCCGCGTTCGCGTCTCTGATGACCGGACGACGCGTGCGCAGCGACACGGCGATGACGGGCGAGATAACGCTGGCGGGCTTGGTCTTCCCCGTCGGCGGCATCAAGGAGAAGGTTCTGTCGGCGCACCGCGCGGGGCTTCGCCGCGTCGTTCTGCCCGCGCGCAACGAGCCTGATACGGAGGACATCCCCGAAGACGTGCGCCACGAGCTTGAGTTCGTCTACGCCACGCGCATCGGCGAGGCTCTGGAACAGACGCTCGAAAAACTCGTCGCCCAAACTCCTCCGCCGCCCGACCCTAAGACGGGCGAGGGGCACTCCCAGCCGAAAACGCCGGAGCAAGAGCCTGTGCGCGCGCGAGGACGTTAAAGAGTCAAGGTCAGACACGGAAGCGGCGCAGAAGGTTGATTGCCTCTGTACCGCTTTTGCCATGTCTCGTGCTTTTTATATCGCTTTTCACTTGAGCATAAGGCGAATAGGACTCACCGCCGCAGGCGCAGAGGACGCGGAGGAGGCGCAGAGAGTTGAATATGTTCAAGCCTCTGCGCTAACTCTGCGTCCTCTGCGCCTGCGGCGGTGAATTGCCCATGCCCTACGCTCAACTGAAAATCTTGGATTCAACTTTGAAGTGCAACTTTGAGATTGGCGGTTAAGAGGGAAGCTGCGGTAGTCTCAGCGTGCTTTCTTAACCGCCAAGTCAAAGAAGCACACTGATGAGCTACACGCAGCTTACCCGCGAGCAAAGATAC
>DASQLL010000361.1:0-8652 GCA_035630035.1 Pyrinomonadaceae bacterium
GGCCACGCGTGAGGAGTAGAGTTTGGCCATCGCCGCTTCTTTGACGAAGTTTATGCCGGCGTCTTTCATGCGCGCGGCGTTGTAGACCATCAAACGCGCGGCTTCGAGTTCGGTCGCGAGTTCGGCGAGTTGGAACTGCACGCCCTGAAACTGGTTGATGGGCTGCTTGAACTGCGTGCGCTCCGCTGTGTACCTGAGCGCGTGCTCAAGCGCGCCGCGCGCGAGGCCGATCATCTGCGCGCCGATGCCTATGCGCCCCTCGTTCAAGGTCTCGATTGAGACTTTGTATCCCTTGCCAAGCTCGCCGATGACGTTCTCCTTCGGCACCTTGCACGCGTCGAGAATTATTTCGGTCGTCGAGGAAGCGCGTATGCCGAGCTTGTTCTCCTTCTTGCCGACGGTGAAGCCCTCGAAATCTTTCTCGACGACGAAGGCGGTGATGCCGCGATAACCGGCTTCGGGGTTCGCGTTGGCGAAGACGACGAAGATGCCTGCCTCGTTGCCGTTCGTTATCCAGAGCTTCTGTCCCGTCAACTCGAAGTGGTCGCCCTTGTCCACGGCGCGCGTCTGCATCGCGAAGGCGTCGGAGCCTGAGCCTGCTTCGGAGAGCGCGTATGCGCCGATGGTGTCTGCGGCGAGGCGCGGCAGGTACTTCTTCTTCTGCTCCGCGCTGCCCCAGCGTATGAAGGCGTTGTTGACGAGCGTGTTCTGCACGTCCATCAGCACGCCAACCGAGGGGTCAACGCGCGAAAGCTCTTCGACGCCGATGATGGCCGTGAAGAACGACGCGCCAGCGCCGCCGTGCTCTTCGGGCGTCTCGATGCCCATCAGGCCGAGGTCGAAGAGCTGCTTGATGATGACGGGGTCCATCTTGGCGTGCTCGTCCATCCCCTCGACGCGCGGGCGTATCTCGCCCTCGGCGAACTCGCGCACGCTGGCGCGGAACATGTTCTCGTCCTCGGAATACGTGGTCAGCGGGCCGCCCGCGTAGGCTTCTGTCGCTGCTTTACTCATGGCTTAATCTCGCAGTTATGAAGTTGATTTTGTAACACCGTAGCATCGCTCAACCGCGCGCGTTTGGTCAACTCGTCAGGGAAGCTGTGACACTCGTGAGGACGAGGCGGAAACGCGACCGTCAGGGAGCGTGTCATGCGATGAGTCTATGAACACGCTCCCTGACGGTCGCGTTTCCGCCTAGAAGCGATGCTGACAAAACGAAAAGACCGCCGGATGATTCCGGCGGCCTCTTTTGAAGTAGCGCATACGGGACTCGAACCCGTGGTCTCCGCCTTGAGAGGGCGGCGTGTTAGCCGACTACACCAATGCGCCAAAAACGAGGCGATTATAAATGTCGTCGCTCGTAAATGGCAAGCGGGTCGCGGTCGCGAACAGGGCACGGCGGCGCGTCTTTCGGGCGAGCGCGTGGGCGATGTTATACTCAGGCGCGGCGCGGTCTCCCTCCCGGCGCGCTCTTGAAATCCGACACGTCACGAACAGTTTATACGCGAGCCGAACAACCGAATGGCACAGAACATCTTCGTCGAACCGAACAGCGCCGCGCCCGAAGACGACAGCCCTACGAACGCACCCCACGACTTCCAACTCGGCATCGAGGGGTTCGCCTACAGCGACCTCTACGACCCGGCACGCCTCGGCGAGCTGGCCGAAGTTTTCTACGCGGAAGTTGAGAGCGTTGACCCTGCGCTCCATGCGTTGCTCAGCGAGTACATCGAGACGCGCGGCGAAAGAAGCGCGGGGACGAAAGCCGAGTCGGAGTTGCTGATAGCCGCCGCGCCGCACCTTTCGCGTTTCGTCGCGCGGCTGTTCGGCATCGAGCTGGAGCATGACACTCTGGCCGCCGAGCTTCGCGCGCAAGACCCCGTCTTTCAGTTCAAGCAGTTCGTGCAGAGGCGCGCGACGAAGAGCTTTCCCGCGGAGCGCGCGGCTGCCGTTGACGTGGAAGCGGCGGACGCCGCGCTCGAAGCGTTGCGCCGCGCGGCGTTCGACGAAACGCTTGAAGACGACCGCGAGTCGGGCGTTGCGCGCATGACGGTGCAGCTGCTCGAATGGGAGAAGAACTACCCGAAGAAGGGGGCGCGGACTGAGGAGGCTTGGTCTGAGGAGCGTGCGAGAGAGATAGAGGCCGCGCGGGTTAAGATCGCGGGAACGGATGTCGAGCGCGCGCTCGCCTCTTGGCGCGAGGAGGAGAATGAGAGCGACGCTGTTGTGAATCGAACGCCGGACGCAGACGACGGTCGCGCGTTCGTGCTGTCCGCGCTGCGGCTCGTCGAAGGCTGGGCGGCGGCTCATGCGCTCAGGGCCGATGCGCGCGAGCGCGTGAAGGGGTGGGTCAGTTTCCGCTTCCCGCACGCGCTCAACTTCGAGAACCTCGTGCAGATCGAGCGGCCCGAGGCCGACTTGCCTGAGCTTGTGCGCGGCCTCGACAAAAACCTACGTCGGCGCGACGGCTTCAAGCTCACGGACGCGCGCTACTCGCCGCGCGAAGTTCTCGACGAAGTCAACTACTGCATCTACTGCCACGAGCGCGACAAGGACTCTTGCTCGAAGGGCCTCAAGGAGCGCGACGGCTCGTTCAAAAAAAATCCGCTCGGCATCAAGTTGGAAGGATGTCCGCTCGACGAGAAGATTTCGGAGATGCACCTTCTGCACAAGGGCGGAGACGCGATTGCCGCGCTCGCCGTGGTCGTCATAGACAACCCGATGTGCCCCGGCACGGGCCACCGCATCTGCAACGACTGCATGAAGTCGTGCATCTTCCAGAAGCAGGAGCCTGTCAACATCCCGCAGGCGGAGACCGGCGTTCTGACGCACGTGTTAGACCTACCCTTCGGCTTTGAAATCTACGGCCTGCTCACGCGCTGGAATCCTCTGAACGCGAAGCGGCCCTACGCGCTCCCATACAACGGCAAGAACGTACTCGTCGTCGGATTAGGCCCCGCAGGGTACACGCTCGCGCAGTTTCTTCTTAACGAAGGCTTCGGTGTCGTCGGCATTGACGGTCTGAAGATCGAGCCTCTGGACGAGGATTTGACGGGGAGGGGCGGGCGGCGCGTGCCGCGCGCGGTGCGCGACGTGCGCGAGATCGAGACCGATCTGGACGAGCGCGTGATGGCGGGCTTCGGCGGCGTGTCGGAGTACGGCATCACGGTGCGCTGGGATAAAAATTTCCTCACGCTCATGCACACGGCGCTTGCGCGGCGCGACCACTTTCGATTCTACGGCGGCGTGCGCTTCGGCGGTACGCTCTCGATAGAGGACGCTTGGGCGCTCGGCTTCGACCACATCGCGGTGGCGACGGGCGCGGGCAAGCCCACGCTCGTCTCGATGAAGAACAACCTCATACGCGGCATACGCAAGGCTTCGGATTTTCTGATGGCGCTTCAGCTCACGGGCGCGGCCAAGCGCGACTCGTTCGCCAACTTGCAAGTGCGTCTTCCGGCGGTCGTCATCGGCGGCGGCCTGACGGCGATTGACACGGCGACGGAGCTTTTCGCCTACTACCCCGTGCAGGTCGAGAAGGTTTTGGAGCGCGTCGAAAAGCTCACAGCCGAGTTCGGCGAAGAGGAAGTGTGGAAGCGTTTCGACGCCGAGGAGCGCGGCGTCCTCGAAGAGTATCTTGAGCATGGCCTTGCGGTGCGAGCCGAGCGCGAGCGTGCGCGCGGGGCGGGCGAAGCGCCGGACTTCGTGCCGCTCGTGCGCGGTTGGGGTGGCGTGACCATCTGTTACCGCAAGCGCCTGCTCGACGCGCCCGCGTACCGTCTCAACCACGAGGAGGTCGCGAAGTCGCTCGAAGAAGGCATCTCTTTCATCGAGAACATGTCGCCCGTGGAAGCCGTCGCCGACGAGCAGGGCGCGGTCGCGGCCCTCCTGTTCGAGCGACAGGAGCGCGACGTTGCGACGGGCAAGTGGCGCGCGACCGGAGAGACCGTGCGCGTGCCCGCGCGGACGGTATGCGTCGCGGCGGGCACAAGCCCGAACACGATTTACGAGCGCGAGAAGCCCGGCACGTTCGCGCTCGACGAGTGGCAGGACTTTTTCGCGCCGCACAAGGTTGAGAGAGACGCTTCGGGAAATCAACGCCTCGTCGCGGCGTCGAAGGGCGAGCGCGCTTTCTTCACGTCTTACGAAGAGGGCGGTCGCTTCATCAGTTACTACGGCGACAACCACCCGGTCTACGCGGGCAACGTCGTCAAGGCGATGGCGTCCGCGAAGGACGGCTACCCGCACGTCGTCGCGCTCTTCGCCGAAGAGCTTGCCGCGCTTCGCGCCGAAGATCAGCCCGCGCGCGAAGAGCGTTTCGCGCGTCTCGTCGAAACGCTCGACGACGAGCTTGTAGCGCGCGTCGTGCGGGTCGAGCGTTTGACGGACACGATTGTTGACGTTATCGTGCGCGCGCCCGCGCAGGCGCGAGAGTTTCATCCGGGGCAGTTCTACCGCCTGCAAAATTACGAGGCGGACGCGCCGACAATCGAAGGCACGAAGCTTACGATGGAGGGCCTTGCGCTGACGGGCGCGTGGGTGGACAAGGAGCGGGGGCTGCTCAGTCTCATCGTGCTTGAGATGGGCGCGTCGTCGCGCCAGTGCGCGCTCTTGAAACCGGGGCAGCAGGTCGTCGTCATGGGGCCGACGGGGACGCCCACGGAAATCCCTTCGGGCGAGACCGTTCTGCTCGCGGGCGGCGGACTCGGCAACGCCGTTCTGTTCTCAATCGCGAAGGCGCTCAAGGAGAGCGGCAACCGCGTCGTCTACTTCGCGGGCTACAAGGACGGCAAAGACCTCTTCAAGCGCGAGGAGATCGAGGAGGCGACCGATCAGGTCATCTGGTCAACCGACACGGGCCGCGAGATCGAGCCGCGCCGAGCGCAGGACGCGCACTTCCGAGGCAACATCGTCGAGGCCATGAAGTCTTACGCCGAGGGCGCGTTCGGCACGCCGCTTTTTGATCTGCGCGAAGTCGGACGCATCATCGCCATCGGCTCCGACCGGATGATGGCCGCCGTCAAGGCCGCGCGCCACGCCGTCCTCGCGCCGCACCTCAGCCCAGCGCACATCGGCGTCGGCTCCATCAACAGCCCCATACAGTGCATGATGAAGGAGGTCTGCGCGCAGTGCCTCCAACGCCACGTCAACCCACAGACGGGCGAGGAGTCGTTCGTCTTCTCCTGCTTCAATCAGGATCAACTGCTCGACGAGGTTGATTTCCAGAACCTGAGCGCGCGCCTTCGCGCCAACACCGTGCAGGAGAAGCTTGCGAATTTGTGGCTCGACAGGTTGCTTAGAGAATCGTCGGGCACGGCGCAGTGAGCGAAGTCTGTTAGAATAGCGGCGAGCCAAAACCATAGGTGGCGTAGAGATGGATAGAAAAGTGGAAGCACATTTGCTCAATCCTCCGCCCGGCAGCGCGGCGGCGCGCGCGCGCGACTTCGGCGTTGATTTGACTTTGACGCTTCAACGCCTGTGCCTTACGCCGGATGAGCGCGTGCGGCAACTTCAGCGGGCGATGATTGAGATTGAAAGCATACGCGGACTCGCAAGTCAGGACGTCAAGGCTGATGATTCAAGTCGAGCCGACCTTACGACTGTTGACACGACATCAGGTTGAGTTCGTCATCGTCGGCGGCGTCGCCATCAGCGCGCACGGCTCTTCGTACCTGACGTATGACCTCGATGTCGCCTACGCACGCACGCGGGCCAATCTCGAACGCCTTGCCACCGCGCTCGCGCCCTACCATCCTCGCCCGCGCGACTTTCCCGCAGACCTGCCGTTTGTCTGGGACGAGCAGACCTTAAAACAGGGCACGAACTTCACGCTCACAACTGATCTGGGCAATATAGATTTGCTGGGCGAAGTGGGCGGCCTCGGCGACTACGAGCAGGTGCGCGGTCAATCCGTCATGATGAGTCTTTTCGGTCTGCAATGCCTCGTGCTTTCGCTCGATGCCCTCATCGTCGCCAAGCGCGCCGCCGGTCGCCCGAAAGACTTGCTCGTCCTGCCCGAACTCGAAGCCTTACGTGAAGTCGCCGAAGAGAGCGAATGAACGCCTGCGCCGACGCCTCGCAGGAAAAACCGGCGAACCTGTGGCCGGATATGCTCATCAAACGCACGTTCTAAAACCGCGCGGACGCTGTGGAGTCGTCCGCCGCATCGAAATAAATTCAGGAGACAGCATGAGAGTTTTGAAAGTTTTGTTTTCGCTCGCGATAGTGTGCGCGCTCGCGGTCGCGGCGGCGGCGCAGGATAAGAAAAGCGGCGAGGAGCCGTTGACGCGGCAGAAGCTGAAGATCGAGCCTGACCAGCGTTACCTGATGCTGGCGACGCAGAAGACCTCGACCATGCAGAAGGAGTTGGACGAGGCTGGCTCGCGCGGCTTCCGCGTGCTGGTCGGCTCGCCGACCAGCACGTCGGAGATGGCCGTGCTTTTGGAGCGCGTGGCCGACCCCGCGTCCGCTTACCAGTACAAACTGCTCGCGACCACGAAGATCGCGACCATGCGTAAGGAGCTGAACGAGGCCGCGCAGGAGGGCTACCGCCTGCTGCCGCGGACGATGACCTCGAAGGACGGCTTCCTGAGCATGGAGATCGTGATGCTGTTGGAGAAGGCGCACGGCTCGGACAAGCGCTACGAGTACAGGCTCTACGCGACGACGAGCGAGAGGAAGATGCGAGCCGAGATTGAGAAGTCCGAGACCGAGGGATTCACGCTCGCCGGCATGGTCAGCCGCGGCGAGCACATGGTCATCATGGAGCGCGAGTACCGGCAGGGACAGACGCTCTCGCAGCTTCCGTAAACGCGCCGAAAGTTCCTCACTCCTTCGACCGCGCCCGCTCGGACGTGAGCCTGCGGTAAGCCTCGTCGCGCGTGAGTCCAAGCTCGCGCGCGGCGCGTTTGAGCGCGGCGCGTTGGTCGAGTCCTTCGGCTTCGAGCGCGGCGACGCGCGCGGCGACGCTTGCCGTCGCAGCCTGCTCCGCTTCCGCCTCTTCAATCACGTCGCGGTCAATGACGAGAACCATCTCGCCGCGCGCCGCACCCTCGACGGAGAAGCGCGCGGCCAACTCGCCGAGGCGTCCGCGCACGATCTCTTCGTGAATCTTCGTCAGCTCGCGCGCGACCGCGGCCTCGCGCTCGCCGAGGATTTCGCGCGCGTCGGCGAGCGTGTGCGCGATGCGGTGCGGTGCTTCGTAGAAAAGGAGCGTCGCGCGCAAAGTGCGGACTTGGGCGAGCCTTTCTTTGCGCGCGTGCGCGCGGGCCGGGAGGAAGCCGCCGAAGTAGAATTCGTCCGTCGCCAATCCCGAAGCGGTTAGCGCGGCGACTAAAGCCGAAGGGCCGGGCACGGGGACGACCGATACGCCGCGCTCGATTGCCGCGCGCACGAGCCGGAAGCCGGGGTCGCTCACTCCCGGCGTGCCCGCGTCCGAGACGACGGCGACGCTCTCGCCGCGTTCGAGCATCGAGGCAAGCTCTTCGGCGCGCTCGCGCTCGTTGTGCTCGTGATAACTGATTGTCCTCGCCTTAATGCCGAAGTGCTCAAGCATGGCGCGCGTGCGCCGCGTGTCCTCGCAGGCCACGACGGCGACCTCCGCCAGCACGCGCAGAGCGCGCCGCGTGATGTCTTCGAGATTGCCGATGGGCGTGGCGACGAGATAGAGCGTGCCTTTCGTCTCGGACATGGGGGGATTGTAAACGATGAAGTCGGAACGCTGAACGCTGAACTGAAAGACAAGCTCTTCAGTTCAGCGTTCAGCGTTCCGACTTCATCGTTAGTGCGAAACGGCGTGGCCCTTGAGCCACGCCGTTTCGTTTATGCTGCCTCGGCCCTTTGCGCCCGCCGACAGCCGTTTGATTGTTGAGTCGTTTTAGTTACCAGCGATTGTCGCGACGATCATTCCTGCCGTAGCCACTGTTGCCGTTGAAGCGGAGGTTGTAGATGTCTGCGACGGTTCGCAGGTCGGCGCGAATCTGCGCCCAGTCGTTGTGCGTGCGCGAGTCGGAGCGGACGCGCCCCATCAGGCGGTCGAGACGCTGCGCGGCGTTGATAAGCTCGCTCGCTTCGTCGCGGCTGCGGTGGAGGTCGTTGCTGTCGCCCGCGACGTTGCGGAAGCGGTTGGCGATGTCGCGGAACTGGCGTGCCTCGTTGTTGATGTTGTCCTCGCGGCGCGTGCCGTCGTGGCGGCTGCGGTCGAGCGCGCGGTCAAGGTCGCGCTGGAGGTCACGGCTTCGGTCGCTGATGCGGCGCGCGACATCGCGAAGCTGGCGGCGCTCTGAGTCGCTGATGCGACCGTTGCGGCGACCGTAGCGGTCGTCGTTGCGTCCGTTGCGATTGTTGTCGCGCTCGCGCTCCTGCTCGGCGCGGTCGCGTATGCGATCCCATATAGAGCCTTGCGCGTTGGCCGCCGAGGGGATCGAGAGCGCGCACAGTGCGATGGCGGCGAAGGCTAGAAAGTTGAAACGTCGGTTGGTCATCTTGCTTATCTCCTTAATGTTCTTTGGGGCGGGCGGCGCGGTGCGCCGGAGAGTCATGCTGTCCCGTGCGTCGCCTCTTTTGTTTCTGCCGCTCCCGACCGGGGAAACGTGGCGCGGCAATCATTCCGGCAAGCGACGGGGCAAGCGTTGTGCCGCGTGGGTGGAGAAG
>DASQLL010000362.1:0-2706 GCA_035630035.1 Pyrinomonadaceae bacterium
GTGCGGTTGCCCGCGACGGCGAGCAATTCACCTTCGGCGCTGACGACGCACGCGCCCACGGGCACTTCGCCGCGCGCTTCGGCCTCGCGCGCCGCCGCTATGGCCTCGCGCATCCATAGCTCGTCGGCCCTGCCGGCCTTCGATGCGTCCTCGAAATCTTTTTGCGACTGCATTGTCAAAGGTGGACGCTTTCAAGAAGCGGCGGACAAAAATCGAATATAGGGGGCGTCCGCGCCGCGTGTCAAGCAGGGCCGCTGTGAGGAAGGCAAGAGGCAAAAGGCAAGAGGCAAAAGGCAAAAATTAGAAGAAAGTTGGCGCGTGCGCGTCCTCACTTTTGCCTTTTGCCTTTTGCCTCTTGCCTTTTGCCTTCCTTCAATCCCTTTCTCCTATCGACCAGCTTTTTTCTTCAATAAACCTTAACGCGTGTTATCATTAACTACAGTCGGACGCGCGGCCTCTTCCCCGCCGCCCGAAATGTTTAGGCCCGAAGAACGAGGACGATGAAGACAGACCTGCGCCCCAGAAACGTCGAGCAGCCGGCCAACGCAAGCAAGACACCACAGACGCAGCGACCCGCCCCGCCTGACGCGCCGGAGACGGCAACCATACATCAGACCGTGACGCCGGAGCAGACCGGCTCGCACGTTGCGCCGACGCCCGTGCGCGCGCCGCACCGCCACGCCACGCAGACCGAGTTCAACACCGCGATGGTTCACTTCTATCGCGGCGAGGTGACGCGCGCCAACACCTGGCGCAACCGTCTGGACACGACGACCAACTGGGCTGTGCTGACGACGGGCGCGACGCTCTCGTTCGCGTTCTCATCACCTACGAACCCGCACTTCGTAATTCTCATCAACACAGTCCTCGTCGGCTTCTTCCTCTTCATGGAGGCGCGACGCTACCGCTATTACGAAATCTGGTCAACGCGCGTGCGAATCCTTGAGACGGGCTACTTCACGCACGTGCTTGCGCCCGACGATACGGCGGACGACGCTTGGATGCAGCTTCTGGTTGACGACCTCAAGACGCCGCACTTTACTATCAGCGAGTGGGAGGCGCTGGGGCGACGGCTTCGTCGAAACTATCTCTGGATTTTCGTTCTGCTCGCGGCATGCTGGAATCTGAAGGCGTATCTTCATCCCGTGCCGGCCTACGACTTCAACGCCTTCATTGACCGCGCGACCATCGGCGTCGTCCCCGGCGAGGTTGTCTTTCTCATCGGCATCGCGTTCAACGTCGGGCTTATCGTCTTCGCGGTCGCCACGATGCAACTGCGCGAGGCGCAGGGCGAAGTTCTGACCGAGCGCGACTTCCATCCCATACAGACCATGACCGACTGGACGCGCAACGCCGCCGAGCGCCGACGCGCCGCCACCGTCCGACGCGCCAAGCGCGCGCGCGAACGGACACGCGCCCCTCGCCCCGCAGGCACCACCACCGGCGAGTTTCGACGCGCGGACATACACCGCTCTCAACCGCCCGAAGACATACACCGCACGCAGTTTCCGCACAGGGACACAGTGATAAAATAGAGGTTAGAGGTTGGAGGTTAGAGGTTAGTAAGAAGATCGCTTTTAACTAACCTCTAACCTCCAACCTCTAACCTCTGCCTCTTATGCTTGAGCTTGACGGACAACAATTAACGCTGGAAGAGGTCTCGCGCGTGGCGCGTGGCGAGGAGCGTGTGTCGCTCGCGGAGTCTGCGCGCGTGAGGATGGAGGCGTCGCGTCGCACCGTCGAGCGGATCATCGCGGAGTCGCGCGTCGTGTACGGCGTGAACACGGGCTTCGGGAAATTGTCGGACGTGACCGTGCCCGCCGACGAGTTGCGCGAGTTGCAGATAAACCTCGTGCGAAGTCATGCGTGCGGCCTCGGTCAGCCGCTCTCCGCGGAGGAGACGCGCGCGATGATTTTGTTGCGCGCGAACGTTCTCGCGAAGGGCTTTAGCGGCGCGCGCCCCTTGATCGTCGAGACGCTGCTGGCGATGCTTGAGCGCGGCGTGCATCCGGTCATACCAGAAAAGGGGTCGGTCGGCGCGAGCGGAGACCTCGCGCCGCTCTCGCACCTCGCGCTCTGCTCGGTCGGCGAGGGCGAGGCCGTCTACGAAGGCGAAAGGTTAACGGGCGGCGAAGCTCTCAGGCGCGCGGGCATTGAGCCTCTGCTGCTTGAGGCGAAGGAGGGGCTTGCGCTCCTGAACGGCACGCAGGCTCTGACCGCCGTGGGCGCGCTCGCGCTCGAACGCGCGTTGCGGCTTGCGCGCACGGCGGACGTTTCGGGCGCGATGTCGCTCGAAGCCTTGAAGGGCACGCCCGCAGCATTCGACGAGCGCATACACGCCGCGCGCCCGCATCGCGGACAGGTAGAAGTTGCGGCGCACCTGCGCGAGCTTTTGCGCGACAGCGAGATTCGCGCCTCGCACGTAGAAGGCGACCCGCGCGTGCAGGACGCGTACAGCTTGCGCTGCATGCCGCAGGTTCACGGCGCGGCGCTCGATGCACTCATGCACGCGCGCACGTCGGTCGAGATAGAGACGGGCGGCGCGACCGACAACCCGCTCGTCTTCGCCGAGACGGGCGAGGTCATTTCGGGCGGCAACTTTCACGGCGCACCGCTCGCGCTCGCCTTCGACTACGCAGCCATAGCGCTCGTGCATCTCGGCAACATCGTCGAGCGAAGGATTGACAGGCTCGTCAACCCCGACAC
>DASQLL010000363.1:0-3463 GCA_035630035.1 Pyrinomonadaceae bacterium
AGACCAAGGGCGGCTTCTTCGGCGGCGGCACGAACTACGGCGTGACCGCGATCCTTCGCGGCCTCAATCTCGAAGTCGAGGGCACGGGCGACTCTACCGGCAACCTCGTCGCCAAGAGCATCCGCTTCAACGAGTCAGACCTCCGCACTGCGCGCACGGTCGAGGCCAACGTCGTGCCCGTTGAGAACCGCGTCGGCGCGGCTGAGGGGCGCATCGGTCAGGTCGAGCAGAACGCGCAGCGCCTTTCGGGCCAGCTCGACGAGCTTGCCGCTGTTTCTAACGCGGCGCGCGGCGGCGCGAAGGCCGCGCAGGAGACCGCGGACGCCGCCATCGGTGGTGTGAACGCAACGAACGAGCGCATCTCCGCGCTCGACGACTATCAGGTGCAGAACAGCACGAGCATACTCTTCCGCGTGGGCAGCGCTGTGCTGTCGAGGGACTCGAAGACGCAGCTCGATCAAGTCGCGCAGCAGGCGCTTCAGGCCAAGGGCTACGTGCTCGAAATCAGCGGCTTCGCCAGCGCCGACGGCTCGACGGAGGCCAACCGCAGGCTTAGTCAGCGTCGCGCCGACACGGTCATCCGTTACCTCGTCGAGACGCACAACATTCCTCTGCGACGCATCATCCAGCCCTACGGCTACGGCGAGTTGAACGCGGTCGCCGATAACACGACGCGCGAGGGCCGCGAGCAGAACCGACGCGTCGAGGTGAAGGTTCTCGTCAACCGCGGCCTCATACAGGGTGCGCCGACGATGACCAGACCCACCGAAAACCCCGAATAAGCGGGCCGCGAGCTTTCGGAACCGACAGGTGACGCTGGCACGCCCGTGCCCCGCGTCACCTGTCGTTTTCTATGAGTCGGGCGGCGCGGCTCTATCAGTACCGCGAGTGTTAGCGAGTAGATGTTTCCATAAATGATCTGCGTGAAATTGAGGCAGAGGAATTAACATGGATGGACAGGATGAAGGAAAGTCAGAAGTCAGAACGCTGAACGATGAACTGAACTCAACCTGTCTTTCAGTTCATCGTTCAGCGTTCTGACTTCTGACTTTCCTTCATCCTGTCCATCCATGTTAATTCCTGCGCTCTTCGCACAAGATTTTTCGAGGAGGGAGTCCGAGGTGTTTCGTTTACCCGACGCGGCGAGAAGTTTTTTAGTGCTGGCACTTCTATCGGCTGTGGCGCTGCTTGCGCTCTCACACGCCGGGGCGCAGACGCGTCGCTCGCGACGAGCCGCGTCGAAGCCGACGCCAACGCCGACGCCCATCGTCGTCCCGCGCAAGCCCGCGGCGCAGTCAGGCACCGCCGCGCGACCGACGCCGACTCCGCCGCGCGTCTTCGTCGTGCCGCCGCAGGACGAAACGCCTCCTCCGCCGCGACCGACGCCGACGCCGAAGCCCACTCCCACGCCGAAGGACGAGCCGATTGACGAGAGCGAGGTCGTGCGCGTCACGTCGAACCTCGTGGTCGTGCCCGTCGCCGTCACGGACTCGGCGGGCAACGCCGTGCAGGGTTTGAAGAAGGAAGACTTTCGTCTGGAAGAGGAGGGGCGCGCTCAAACGCTCGAAGCCGTGGGCGACGCCGACCAAGTGGCTCTGGACATCGCGGTCATCTTCGACATCTCTTCGAGCGTCACGAAGAACTTCGAGTTCGAGAAGCAGACCGCCGCGGGCTTTCTCAAAGAAGTCTTAAAGCCCATTGACCGCGCGGCTATCTTCACCATCTCCGAAAAGCCGCAGCTCGCGCAGCCGCTCTCTTCGGCCAGCACGGCGACGTTGAAACTCATGACGCTGCCCGCAGCCGCGAAGCCAACGGGCACGGCCTTCTACGACACGGTCGCGGCGGCTGCGAAGTACCTAGACCAGAACGCGCCCGAGCGCAACCGCCGCGTCATACTCGTCATCTCCGACGGCGAGGACAACTTCAGCGACGACGTGCGCGACGCGATGCTCGCCGAGGGCAAGGCCGGAGCGACGCAGGCCGAGGCGATGGAGCATCAACGCTCGCTCCACTCGAAGGCCGTCCAGAAAATCTTGCGCGAAGTGCAGCGCGCCGACGCGGTCTTCTACTCGATCAATCCGAGCGGCCCCGGAATACGCCTGAACGTCATCAGCCAGCGAGCGCAGGATCAGATGAAGCTGCTCGCCGACTCGACGGGCGGCAACTCATTCGTCCCGCCGAAGCTCGAAGACCTGACCACAATCTTCCGACAGATAGCCGCCGAGCTTCGCGCGCAGTATCTTCTGCAATACCTCTCGAACGGCAACGCGCAGCCCGGCAAATTCCTACGCATCAAGGTCGCGACGCCCGCCCGCCCCGACGTGCAAATCCGTGCGCGGCAGGGCTACTACAAGAAGGGGTGAAGAGAGAGGCGAAGGGCGAGGTAACGGAAGAATAAAAAGAGGCGCGAGATATCGCCCCGGCAGGGGCGACGGATATTAGCCGGGGGTGAGCCGGAGATGCGAGCCGCGAGGCGAGCATCGGAGCGCTACCCCCGGAAGCGACAAGAATTAAAAAATCCGCCCCGGCAGGGGCGGCGAACACGGCGCGCATTATCAATCAAGATGCGTTTGATGGTGCGCGCTCCACCGCCCCTGCCGGGGCGGGTTATATTTTTGTGGCTCGTGTTCCGGGGGCTGCGCTTCGGTCGCTCGCGCTCCCTCGCTTACCCCCGGCTAATTTCCGACGCCGCTGCCGCGGCTCTTATGTTCAGGTCTCGCCTTTTGCCTTTCTCCTTTACTTCACATATCCAGCAGCACGTCGGTCAACTGCGTGGCGATTTCAAGAAGCACTCGACCGGCGCGGTCGTACTGGCCGGAGTTGACGCTCTGCGCGGCCTCGTCGGCGCGGCCCGAAATGCCTTGAAGCATGCGGTACTGGCTTTCCAGCCCCTGCGCGAATCTGAAGTGGCTTTCGAGCTGATCGAGGCGGTCGCGCATGGCTTGGACGCTGCTGATAAGCCCCGACCTCGTCCGGTTCGCTGCGTCGGACGATTCGGCCTGCGCGCCCGTCAGCTCCAAATCCTTCGAGAGCCGCCCGTAGAGATACAGAAAGCGCGTCAGGTCTTTGCTCACGCCCGCAAGCTCGATGCGCTGCGCGTTAAAGCGCGTCGCGTCGAGCGGCGACGTTGTCGTCGTGGTCTTCTTCTTCTGCGGGGCGGAGCGGCGCGTGCGCGTCTGCGCCGAGGCGGACGCCGGTAAGATTAAAAGCATGCAGATGGTGGCCGTGGCGATAAACGATTTCACAAGTCCCTCCTCAAGGCGCAAATTGGTGTTGCCCGTTCTCGACTCGAAAGCTTTACTCGTTCGCTCGCGCGAGGTCAAGCGCGCGGGTGCGCTCGCGGACTGCTCTTCGGCGCGTCTGCTACAATGAGCGCAAGGGAGAAGCTTTAGCTAAGGCTGCGATGCACGCGAGACACTTGAGAGTTCGCCGCTTGGGACGCCTCGAATACGGCGAGGCTCTG
>DASQLL010000364.1:0-11273 GCA_035630035.1 Pyrinomonadaceae bacterium
CCGCCGTGATGTCGCCCGCGACGTTTAAGGTCGTGCGGCACATATCCAAAATTCGGTCAACGCCGAGGATGATCGCGATGAGCGCGGGGTTGATGTTGTAGGTCGCGAGCATGATGATGATGAACGGTATCGAGCCTGAAGGCACGCCCGCCGTCCCTATGCCGCCGAGTATGGCGAAGTACGCGATGCCGAGCTGCTGCCCAATCGTCAGGTCAATGCCCGCGAGCTGCGCGAGGAAGAGAACCGTCACGCCCTCGTAGAGAGCCGTCCCGTTCTGGTTGGCCGTCGCGCCCACCGTCAGCACGAAGCTGTTTATCTCGCGCGGCACGCCTAAGTTTTCTTCCGACACGCGTAACGCCGTCGGCAGCGTCGCGTTCGACGAAGACGTGGAGAACGCCGTCAGCATCACGGTCTTGATGCGTCGGAAAAATTCCAGAGGGTTGATGCGCGAGAGGAAATAGACCGACAGCGAATAGACGCCGAACATGTGGAGCGCGAGGCCCAAAAGCACCGTCACGACGAACCACGCGAGCGCCTGAAGCAGGTCGAGTCCGAAGCGCGCAGTGTTGTTAAAGAGCAGGCACGCGACGGCGAACGGCGCGACCTTCATGATGATGTCAATGATCTTCGCCGAAATCTCGAAGAGCGCCTGAAGGCCGCGCAGCAGAGGCGCGCTCACCTCCGTGGAGACTAACGTCGCGGCGATGCCGAGCAGCACGGCGAAGAACATAAGGTGGAGCATGTTCGGCGTGTCGGTCTGCTTCTCCTCGCCCGCCATTATCCCCGCGACCGCGGCCACGGGATTCGACGGCACGATGGTCTTGACGACCTGCATCAGCGCCGAGTCGGTCGTCGCCGCCTTCGTCGCGTCGGCCACGCGCTTCGAGGCGTCCGTCCCGTAGCGCGCCTGCAAACCGGCGGCGGTCGCAGCGTCAATCTTCTCACCCGGCCTGATAGTGTTCGCGAGCGTCAGCCCTATGACGACCGAGATGGCTGAGATGACGAACGTGTAGACGAAACACTTTAGCCCGACGCGCCCCAGACGCCGCACGTCGCCGATGCCCGCGACGCCCACCACGAGCGAAGAGAAGACGAGCGGCACGACTATCATCAGAAGCAGCCGAAGGAAGAGCGTCCCTATCGGCTCCGTGATGTTGCCGATAACCCACTCCACTTGCGGGGCCGGCACGAAGCCTCCCCCCTTTGGGTTCGGGACGCTGAACATCGTGTAAGTTGCCACGCCCGCCACGATGCCCACGACAAGCCCGATCACAATGCGCGTGTGCAGCGCCATCCCCTTCGGCCTGTCCGGCGTCGAGTCCTTCAGGTCGGTCGTCGCCTCGCGCTCGTAAGCGTCCGAGTCCGCGCGCCGCGTCGGTATGTTGTCGTCTTTGTCAGCCATCGCGATGAAATGCGGATTGCGGATTGCGGATTGCGGATTTAAAGGCAAGCTGTCTTTAAATCCGCAATCCGCAATCCGCAATCCGCATTTTCTTCACCTCCCCCATTTCAGTTTGTTCCGCAGAACGTCGAAGTAGTTGCGCGTGTGCGCCTGAATCAGGTTGAAGGTCGTCGCGCTCTTGCGAACCACGACGCGGTCTCCGTATTCGAGCGGCACGCCCACCTGCCCGTCGAGCGTGAGCGCGACCTCTTCTTTCGGCGTCTTTAAGACAAGCACGAAGTCCACGTCGTCGGGCACGACGAGCGGGCGGTTCGAGAGCGTGTGCGGGCAGATGGGCGTGATGACGACGGCGTTCATCGAGGGGTAGATCACGGGGCCGCCCGCCGAGAGGTTGTAGGCCGTCGAACCCGTAGGCGTCGAGATTATCAGGCCGTCGGCGCGGAAGCAGTTGACGAACTTTTTGTCCACCCACGTCTCGATCTCGATGATGCGCGCAAGCGCCGACTTCGAGATGACCACGTCGTTCAAAACGCGGTCGTGCATCAGAATCTCGCCGCCGCGCTGAACCTCCGCCGAGAGCATCAGACGGCGGTCGAGCGTGTAGTCGCCCGCAAGCACCGAGTCGAGCGCGGGCGTCATGTCCTCGACCGCGAACTCTGCGAGGTAGCCGAGCGTGCCGAAGTTGACGCCGAGGACGGGCGTTGCGGCGTCGCCGATCATGCGCGCCGTGGCGATCATCGTCCCGTCGCCGCCGAGCGCGACGATCAGGTCAACGCTTCGCACTAGCTCTTCGTGCTCAAGCGTCTGGACGGCGCAGCCCGTCTCGCGCTCGATGCGCTCGCGCTCAAGACGCGGCCCGCCCGCGACGCTGATCCCCATGCGGGCGCACCACTCGACGAGGCGGCAGATTGCCTTCAGCGCCTCTGGCTGGTTCGGCTTGACGAGAACGCCGACGCTTCGGACGGCAAGTTTCTCCATAAGAGCGGAAGACCGTAGGGGAAGAACGGCCCGGCTGCTCGGCTTACAAGCGCGAGCTATTCATACACCGGGCGAAGTTGTCGGGAGAACGCCGAAGACTCTTAATTGACGCGAAAACTTGGGCGGATGATAGCCGCGCACGCTCCGGGGTGTCAACGGATCGTTCCGCCCCGCGCCCGCGACGGAAAATTTCTTGACAGCCCGCGCGACGCGCCGTAGAGTCCGACACACTTCAAGTAGACTTTCTACCGACACCGCGAAACAGCGAGAGCATAGACAGCCATGAACCACACCGACAACTCGCGCACATCACGCGCCGGCTCGCCCGACGCGCCGGAAGCTTCGCCCCGCCGATTGCCTTCGACCGCACGCCGCCGACGCGCGTTGTGCATTTCCTTCGTCGCGCTCTTGTTCGTTCTGCTCGGCGGGCGCGAGTCCGTGCGCGCGCAGCAACTCGTCTTCAACGTGCCGAGCGTGGACATACTGGATAGAAACGAGGTGTATCTGGAGGCGGGGACGACGTTCGGCGTGGCGCAGCCGCGTTTCTCTTCGTTCTCGCCGCGCGTCGTGATAGGGGCCGGGAAAAATATCGAGGTCGGTGTGAACTACGAGGGCAACATACAGCCGGGCGACGACACGCCGACGCCCATCTCGACCTTCAAGTGGCGCGTCGCCGGCGACGGCGACAAACCCGGTTGGGTTGTCACCGTCGGCGATCATCTCTACGCGCCCGCGCGTCATCACCCTTACCGCGCGGGCAACTACGCATACGCCCAACTGACAAGAGTCTTCGGCGAAGGCACGACGCGCGTGACCGCGGGCGGCTACCACTTCACGAGGGACGTAGTCGCCGAGGGCGCGCAACGCGCGGGCGGGCAGTTCAGCGTCGAGCACAGCCTCAGCGAGAAACTTCTATTCAGCGCCGACTGGCTTACGGGCAAACACGACCTCGGCTATTCGAGCTACGGCTTCTCTTATGATGTCAACAATCAAGTGACGCCCTACGCCGGCTACTCCCTCGGCAATACAGGCATCCGCGACGGCAACCACTTCTTCGTCGTCGGCGTCGGCATCTACCTCAACTCGAAAAAAGAAACGGCTCCGCAGAAGTGATGAGAAAAGCTGTTAGCTATTAGCTGTTAGCTTTTAGCCGGACAGGTGCGATGCAGAGGGCGGACGGGATGCTAAAGGCTAAAGGCTAATAGCTAACAGCTAATAGCTAACAGCCCTCTTATCACTTCTTCACGTGTTCGAGCGTGCGCGTGGTGTGCTCGGTGACGCTTGAGGCGGGGTTGATGTGGGCTTCGGGCAGCGCGCTCGCGCGTGCTGGGCCGAGTTCGTTTGTGTGCGAGGAGCGCGCCTGCATGCGCGGGGCGTCATCAGACCTTCGGGGCAGTCCGAGGACGCGTGTCCAGAGCCAACCGAGGAACGCGATGCCGCCGAGCAGCAACACCATGCTACAGAAGATAATCGTCTTGAGCACGTCCGGCGGCAGGCCACTGCGCGACAGCTCTCCAATGCCTGTGAGCAGGAGGCCAAGCCCCATCAGGACGAGGAGCATGGTGGTCGTCCCGGCGGCCCAGACCTTTCCCGTCGAGACGACGGGACGCAAGTCCTGCGCGGCGTTGTTCGTCGTGAGCATGCTCAGGTTGCCGCCGCAGCGATTGCAATAGTTGAGTCCCGGCGTTGATTCCGTTCCGCAATGCGGGCAGTACATAGAGCTTCTCCGTGTCTCTCGGTTGTTTCGTTGATGGCCGCCGTCGCGCGGCTAGAACTTTTGGCGTCCGTCGAACTTTACGCGCGCAGGACGGGCAATGTTCGGCTTTTGAGCGAAGCCCGCTGAGTCCCGCCGTATCCGCGACGCGAGCCGTCGCCGTGCGCGGTGCGGCGTGACTCCCACACGCGCGCAAGTCGCAGAAGCTCCGCGCCGTCCGAGTCTGGGTCAACGAGCGTGAGCCACACGGGCAGCGGCAGCCACTCCCACGCCGCGCCGTAAACTTCCGTGTTCAACTGCTCGACCCTTCGCTCCTCGCGCCACTGCAAAGACGTGGGCGGAACGTCCTGCCAGTCGTCGTAGCATGCGTGCTGTATGCACGGCGCGGGCTTCGCGCGCTTATGCACGAGACAGCCCACGTCTTTGACGAACAGAGGGCACGCGAACGTTTGCGCGAACGAGTCGCCCCCTGCGCCGAGTCCGTAACGCTCGACCGCCGCGCGAGCGCGACTGTAAACAGCGCGCCTCTCGTCATCCGTCAGGCGCGGCGTCCTCGCAATCGTCTCGCGAATCGCCACGGCTTCGAGCCGCGTGATGTTTACGTTCACGAAATGCGCGTCCGTGCAGCACACGCCCGGCGTCGGGCACGCGCGACAGTCCACGGCGCGATGCTCGAAATTCAGTTTGACGTTCGTCTGAAAGGCGGCCTTGCTCCGTTGAAGTCGCGCCAGCGCATCCGCCTCGGAAAGCTTTCTCATAAAGTTTTCTCGTACAGCGCGAGGAACTCGCGGTTGCCGTCCGCGCCCGTGACGGGCGATTCGGTGACGCCGCGCACCGAGAGGCCGAGAGCGCGCGCAGAGGCGTTGACCTCTTCCACGACGCGCGCGTGCTGCGCCGGGTCGCGGACGACGCCGCCCTTGCCGACTTCGCCGCGCCCCACCTCGAACTGCGGCTTGACGAGGACGACGACTCGTCCGCCCTCCTTCAAGAGCGGAACGAGCGCGGGCAGGATTTTCGTCGCGGAGATGAACGACACGTCCATCACGACGAGATCGAAGCGCTCGCCGAAGTCTTCGGGCCTGAGGTGTCGAGCGTTGACGCCCTCGCGCACCTCCACGCGCTCGTCCGTCCGCAGACGCCAGTCTATCTGGTTGTGCCCCACGTCCACCGCGACGACGCGCCGCGCGCCGCGCTGCAAGAGGCAGTCCGTGAAGCCGCCTGTCGAAGCGCCCACGTCGAGGCAGACAATATCGTTCACGTCAACGCCGAACTCGTCCAGAGCCTTCTCAAGCTTCAACCCGCCGCGCCCGACGTAGCGCGCCGCCGGATCGTCCGAGCCGCGCACTCGCAACGGCGCGTCCGGCGCGAAAGTCTCCGAAGGCTTCTCGACGCGCTGCTCGCCGGCAAGCACGAGTCCGGCCATCACGAGCGCCTGCGCGCGCGTGCGCGACGGCGCGAGTCCGCGCTCGACCAGAAGCTTGTCTACACGCTCACGCTTCATCCGTAGAGATAGTTTAGCGCAAACCTCACGCGCGCGCCCCCGAACAAGCGCGTCGGGCGAGCGGATGTTGACAGTCGCGTGCGGCGAAAGATATTTTGCAGTTGCCCCGAATCCGAAGCCGTCGCCCGCCGCCGGCCACTCCAAAAAAAGTTCGGGCCACGGAGAGTCACTCGATGAAAGCAACGCTCACAACACTGTCGCTCGTCTGCGTTCTGCTATGCGCGTCGCACGCACAGGCGCAGAGGCCGGAGATAGTCACGCAGTCGGGGCACGCCTATCAGGTTTTGTCCGCGGCCTTCAGCCCCGACGGGCGAGTGGTCGCCACGGGCGACATGATGGGCACGATTAAATTCTGGGACGCGCAGACGGGAAGACTGCTTCGCTCCACGCTGGCGCACAAGGGGCGCGTCACTCGCCTCGTCTTTAGCGCCGGTGGCGATGCGCTCGCGTCCGAGTCGAAAGCGGGAAGCAGCAACGCGGAGCTTTACGCCGACGAGTCCGTGAGGCTCTGGAACGTTCGGACGGGAAAGATGCTTGTTGAGCTTAACCTCACGCCGTTCGCCTTCAGCCCCGACGGCAAAATCTTCGCGGCGGGCGACGGCCTCAAGATAAACCTCTGGGACGCGAGCGACGCGCGTCTGCTCCGCACGCTCGCGGGCCACGGGTATCCCGCGGGCACGCTCGCCTTCACACCCGACGGCAAACTCCTCGGCTCAAGCGGCGACTCGCTCGCGGACATGCCTGCGGACGAAGTTGAAGCGAAGACGGACGACGGCAAGGACGCCGCCGCGTCGAAGCCCGCGCAGAAAGTTGACGCGGGCGCGGTCTCGGACGGCGCGTGGCTCTGGGACGTTGCGACGGGCAAGCCCGTGCTTGAGTTGAAGGGATGCGCCGATGTGCATTTCAACGCGGACGCGACGCTCGTCGCGGACTCCGCCGGGAGCGTCTGCGAGACGAAGACGGGCGCGCTGCTTCACAAGTCGGACGGAGAGTTCGTCGCCTTCAGTCCTGACGGCACGGCGCTCGCGCTCTGGACGCACAGGGGCGCGGGAAGCTTGGCGAGCACGCCGACCGCGCTCGAAGTCGTGAATGCGCGCGACGGCAAACAGCTCCAAGTTTTCAACGGACTCAACACCGCCGACATCGTCGCCTTCAGCAGCGACGGCCAGTGGCTCGCATTCTCCACGTGGGGCGACGGCGAGAAGGCCGTCGCGCGGCTTGAGGTGTGGGACGCGCGCCAGTGGCGGCAGGCTTACGTGCTCAAAGATCAAAGCTTCGGTTCGTTCAGCCCCGACGGAAAGCTCTTCACCGCCGAGCGACGCGTGAGCGAAAAGGAGGTCGTGACGACGCTCGTCGAAGCGCGGAAAGGCACGCCGCTCGCCACGCTCGCCAAATACGAGTATGACGCCGAGCCGACACTCTTCAGTCCCGACGGGCGCGCGATCCTTACGCGCAACGCGGAGACGTTGAGGCTCTTAGACCTGCCGGGGGCGAAGCCGCGCCACGTCTTTCAAGGAAGCGGCGAAGGGACGACCGCGCTCGTCTTCAGCCCGAATGGGCGCGCGTTTGCCATCAGCCGTTTGACGGAGAACAGGAACGACACGAGGTACGACGTGTGGGACACGCGCTCAGGCGCGCTGGCGCATTCCTACTCTTCGCTCGCCTCGCCCGAAACAGACTCCGGCACGAAATACTACGACGCGCGCGCGGTCGCATTCAGCGCGGACGGGCAACTCGTCAAGTCGGGCGACGGGCAGGTGCGCGACGTTCGCAGCGGCACGCTCGCGCGACGCTTCGAGGGCGCGTCCGCGCTCGGCGACAAGACTTACGCGGTCGTGGATGGGCAGCGCATCGAACTGCGCGACGCAGCAAGCGGCGCGCTCATACGCCGCATCGCCGCGCCCGAAGCTTTCACCGCCGCGTTCAGCCCCGACGGGAAGATGTTGGCCGTCGGCTTCGGACTCAGCGCGGAAGGCGCGCGCCTCAAGCTCTACGACGCGCAGACGGGCAAGCTCGCGCACGCCTTCGAGGAGGTCGAAGACCTCGTCAGAGATGTGACCTTCAGCCCGGACAGCCGGCTCGTCGCCGCCACAATCGGCAGCGGCAGCGCGGGCTTCGTTGACAACGTCGTCTTCGACACGCGCAGCGGCGAGACGCTGACGACCTTCAGGGACGACCCGGATAAGAAGAAGGAGGGTGGCCCGCAGGCCGCGCAGGGCGAAGAAGAGGGCTTGGACGATTACGAAGGCTTGACGGCGGGCTTTCTCGCCTTCAGTCCAGACAACAAGACCGCCGTGCTTCAGGGCAGGGAGGACGGCACGGTGGAGATACGCGACGCGAGGACGGGCAAGCTCGTCAAGGTCATAAGCGGCGTCGTGCCGAACGCCATGCAGGCGTCCTTCAGCCCCGACGGAAAAATCCTCGTCACGGCGGACGGCGACAACGCCTTGCGCTTCTGGCGTGCGGAGTCGGGCGAGCTTCTGGCGACCGCGCTCTCGCTCGCAAGCGGCGACTGGCTCGCGCTCACGCCCGACGGATTGTTCGACGGCTCGCCCGCTGCGTGGAGCAAAATCCTCTGGCGATTCTCCGAAGACACCTTCAACGTCGCGCCCGCCGAAATCTTCTTCAGCGAGTTCTACACTCCCGGCCTGCTCGGCGAAATCTTCGCGGGCAATCGCCCGCGCGCCTCGCAGAGCATCGCCGAAAAAGACCGTCGGCAACCGCGCGTCGCCATCGAGCTTGCCGACGGCTTGGCCGTGCCCGGCGCGTCACGCATGGTCGCTCTGCGTCTGACGGTCGCCGAAGGTGCGCCCGATGCGGCGCACGCGCAAGGGAGCGGCGCGCGCGACGTGCGACTGTTTCGCAACGGCTCGCTCGTCAAGGCTTGGCGCGGCGACGTTCTGGAAGGAAAGTCCGGGGCGACGTTGGAAGTTACCGTGCCCGTAGTCGCCGGTGAGAATCGCCTGACGGCCTACGCATTCAACCGCGACAACGTGAAGAGCGTTGACTCGACGCTCATCGTCAACGGCGCGGACTCGCTCAAGCGAAAGGGCACGTCATACGTCCTCGCCGTCGGCGTCAACGAGTATGCCAACGCGCAATACAACCTCCGCTACGCGGTCGCCGACGCGCAGGTCTTCAGCGACGAGTGGCGACGGCAACAGGAGCAGCTCAAACGCTACGAGCGCGTCGAGACGGTTCTGCTATTCGACCACGAGGCGACGAAGGCGAACATGCTCGCCGCGCTCGCCAAGATTGCGGATAAGACGCAGCCCGAAGACGCCGTGGTCGTCTACTTCGCGGGGCACGGCACGGCGTATCGCGAGCAGTTTTATCTGCTGCCGCACGACCTCGGCTACGCGGGCGCGCGCACCGAAGTTGACAAGGCCGCAATCGAGACCATACTCGCGCACAGCGTCTCAGACCGCGAGCTTGAGCAGGCTTTCGAGAAGATAAACGCCGCGCAAATCCTCTTCGTCATAGACGCTTGCAACTCAGGCCAAGCGCTCGAAGCCGAAGAGAAGCGGCGCGGCCCTATGAACTCGAAGGGCTTGGCGCAGCTCGCTTACGAGAAGGGCATGTACGTGCTGACGGCGTCGCAGAGCTTCGAGGCGGCGCAGGAGGCCGCGCAGGTCGGGCACGGCCTTTTGACTTACGCGCTCGTGGAAGAGGGCTTGAAGAAATCGGAGGCGGACACGGAGCCGAAGGACGGCGAGGTGCGCGTGCGCGAGTGGCTCGACTACGCGACGCGGCGCGTGCCTGAGATGCAGATCAAAGAAATGCAGCGCGCGCTCGCGCGCGGGATAAAACTCTCGTTCGCCGACGAAGAGCGCGCGCTCAACATCGCCAACCGAAGCGGCCAACGCCCGCGCGTCTTCTACCGGCGCGAGCTTGAATCCCAGCCGCTCGTCGTCGCCCGCCCCGCCGCCGCGCCCGCGAGGCCTAAGGCTGCGCCCGGACAACGCAACGCGCCCGCAAAGGCTTCGCCGAAACCGCGTGTGAAACGCGGCAGACGATAGGGAAATGATGAATGCGGAATGATGAATGATGAATTGAAGGCAATGCTTTTAATTCATCATTCATCATTCCGCATTCATCATTTCGTCACGGTCGTCCTTCAAAGATGCTTTCAATGCTGCCCGGTGAGCGCACGGCGTTCTCGCGTCGCCGCCTCTGTCGCTCTCTCACGCGCTCGGCGCGTCGCAAGCCCTCCTCGACGCGGCGCGCGCGGCGTGCGGCTGGCGAAGAGTCTTCGGGGATGGGGCCTTGCGTGTCGTAGACGGCGCGGCGCGGCCTCCGTTCCGACTGAGCAGCAGAGTCGTCGTCGTCGTCGTCCTTCTTACCTTGTCTCGTTGTTCCTGCGCTTTCGCTCTCGTCGCCTTCGCCTTTGCGCTTCGCGGGCGCGGCCTCTCTCTCGGTCTCACTCTTCGAGTCGGCTTCGCGAGCCGACGCGTCCGAGGCGGTCGCATCATCCTTCACGCTCTCGCTCGTCGCGGGCGTCGGCTGCTGCAACTCGTTCGAGATTTCCGGGGCGGGCATCGGCGAAGGCTGCGCCGCTTCCGTCGGCGCGCTTACGGGTTCAGGCGCGGCTGCGGTCGCCGTCGAGCGCGATTGGTAGAAGTAGAGGCCCGTGCCGCCGATTACGACACCGGCGAGCACGGAGACGAGCGCGAGCGCGAGCATGCGCGGGCGTTTCGCCGCGACACGCCCGACGGCTCCGAGCGGGACGACGCGTTGCGCGATGATCGTCTCTTCTTCGTCGAAGCGGGGCGTGACGAGCGTCTCTTCGCCTTCGTCTGCCATTGTGATTTGATGAGGCTCTTGCATATTCATTTTAAGCGTGCGACCTTCGGATGCGCCTTTGCGTCTTCGACGTTTCAACGACTGCGCCGTGCGAATCGCAGGCCGGACTATTTCCAGCGCTTGGATGCCGGCGGGCCGAAAGTTACTGTCCCTTTAGAAAGTTACAAATCGGTTGCGGGTAGATTTAAAATCTTGACGCGTGAGGTCAGCAAGGTAGGAATTAACATGGATGGACAGGATGCACAGGATTTGAGATTTCAAATCTCAAATCTGAAATCTTTTATCCTGCACATCCTGTCCATCCATGTTAATTCATCTCTACAGGCTCCGAAACCTGCCTGCTACTACTCGCGGCTCTGAACTTTACGCTCAATCGAGAATCACTTCAGTGTCGCATCCGACTCAGCCTGCTCAAAGAGACCGCGCACGGAGTCGTTGATGATACGGCTTACAACTTCGGGCGAGAAGTTTCTTGCGACGTGCGCGTAGCCTTCGTCGGAGAGTCGCTGCCATAGCTCTGCGCCCTGATAGGCGCGGACGACCGCCGCGGCGAAGTCTTCGGGCGAGTCCGCTATCAGGGCCTCGCGTCCGTCGCGCAACGACATGCCTTCGGCTCCGATTGTGGTCGTGACGACGGGGATGCCGTGGGCCAGAGCCTCGCCGATCTTGCCTTTCATCCCCGCGCCGAAGCGCAGCGGCGCGACGAAGACGCGGCTGCGCGCAAGCAACGGATCAATGTCCGGCACGTAGCCGAGAGTACGCACGCCCGCCCGCGCGTAATCCGCGAAATCGGACGGAGCATTGTCGCCTACGACCAGCAGCTCGACGCCCGGCACCGTCTGCCTGACGAGCGGAAGTATCTCTCGCGCGAAGAA
>DASQLL010000365.1:0-4932 GCA_035630035.1 Pyrinomonadaceae bacterium
GGCTGTTTTTCCCGCGTGCCGCAATAGATTTGTCGCTAAAATGTAAGACAGCCCGCGCGTGCGCCGCTTTCGGTCGCGCCTGCGCGCATACACGATATGGATTGTTTCTAAACGATATCCTCACTCGTATCCCGCGCGTCGCATATCACTTTGCGTCCGCGTCGCATTGGACGCTCCGTCAACTCAGGGTCTATAATCCGCCTTCGCTCGCCCCAAATTTCTGGAGGTTCGCCGCAACAAAGTGTCAACGTCCGCTTCCGTCTTCCGCCTCACGAGGCGACTTGAAAAGGTCGGGTTCTCCGACATCGTTAAAATTCGCAACAAGGTTATGGAGCTGCGCGCGCAGGGCGCAGCCGTGCACCAGTTCGAGGGCGGCGAGCCTTTCCTCACGACTCCTGAGCCAATCAAAGAAGCGATGACACGCGCCCTGCGCGACAACAAGACGCGCTACGCGCCATCGTCCGGCATCCCTGAACTGCGCGCCGCCATCGCCTCAAAACTCCGCGAGCGCAACCGCATCGAGGCGCGCGACGAGGACGTGGTCATTCTCGACGGAGGCATGCAGGGACTCTTCGGCGCGTTCCAGTCCGTGGTTGACCCCGGCGACGAGGTTCTGGTCTTCTCGCCCTACTGGACACCCATCAAAGACCTCGTCGCGCACTGCGAAGGCAAGGCCGTGCTTGTCCCGACCGACGAGGCGAGACGCGACGGCTTCACGGAGACGCTCGCGCGTTACGCGACGGAGCGGTCGCGCGTCATTTACTACAACACGCCGCAGAACCCTTCCGGCGCGGTCTTCACGCGCGACGAGGCCGAAGCGGTTGCGCGCTTCGCCAAAGAGCGCAACCTCGTCGTCGTCGCGGACGAAGCATACGAAGACCTCGTCTACGACGGCGAGCACGTCTCCATCGCATCGCTCGAAGGCATGTTCGAGCGCACGATCACCTGCTTCACGCTCTCGAAGTCCTACGCCATGACGGGCTGGCGTGTCGGCTACGCCGTGGCCGCGGAGCCTTGGATGACGGGGCTGAAGAAGTGCCTGCTCTACTCGACGAACGGCGTCTCGACGCCCTCGCAGTGGGCCGCGCTCGCGGCCTTCGAGCTGCCCACGGATTTCTACGAAACGATACGCGAGGCTTACCGCGAGCGTCGCGACCTGCTCGTCGCGGGCCTCAACGAGCTTAATCTTACGTGCGACGCCCCGCACGGCGCGTTCTACGCCTTCCCCGACGTGTCGCGCGTCCACAGCGACAGCCGCACCGCCGCCGACATCCTGCTCGAACGCGCGCAGGTCGCCACAGTCCCCGGCGCGGTCTTCGGCGCGCACGGCGAAGGCCATCTGCGCTTCTCCTTCTCGACCTCGCTCGAAAACATACAGGCCGGCCTCGACTCGATGCGCCGAAACCTTTAGCCAAGTGATAAGTGATAAGTGATGAGTGATGAGTGGACGGATGACAAAGATGACCTTCGTCCAGCCCGCAAGACATCCACTCGCGGTTCACTCAAACGCGGCGAGTTTGACTTCATAAATCTTATCCGCCGACAGGAGCTAGCACGCCTCGACAAAAACAAAAACTCATCACTCATCACTCATCACTCATCACTCATAAAAGGTATTGGCGACGACGCCGCGGTCATTCGTCAGCGCACAGGCTCCGACACAATCGTTACGGCAGACCTGCTCGTCGAAGGGATAGACTTCGACCTCGAACGCTTTCAAACACGCCCGCGCGACCTCGGCCATAAATCGCTCGCCGTCTCGCTCTCCGACGTGGCGGCGATGGGCGCGCGACCGCGCTTCTGTCTTCTATCGGTCGGCGTGCCCAACGCGCGCTGGCAGAGCCGCTTCCTCGAACAGTTTTACGAAGGCGTTCGCGCGCTGGCCGACCGCTACGGCGTCGCAATCATCGGCGGCGACACCTCGCGCACGCCTGAGCGCGTCGTCGTTGACTCAATCGTCCTCGGCGAAGTCCGGCGCGGGCGCGCAGTCCTACGCGACGGCGCGCGTGCGGGCGATCAGATTTTCGTCACCGGCGCGCTGGGCGGCGCGTCTGCCGGACTCAGGATTCTTGAGAGCCGCGCTGTCTCGCCGTCCGCCGTAAGGCTCACGCGCGCTGAGCGTCAACTCGTTGCCCGGCAATTGAGACCGGAGCCGCGCGTCGAGTGGGGCTTGCTCCTCGGCGAGAAGCGATTCGCGACGGCGATGATTGATCTGAGCGACGGCCTCTCATCCGACCTCGCGCACTTGTGCCGCGAGAGCGGAGTCGGCGCAGACGTTGACACCACGCTCTTGCCCTTCGATCCAATGTTGAAATCCGCGAGCGAGACCGACGCGGACGCGCTCTCGCTCTCGCTCGACGGCGGTGAAGATTTCGAGCTGCTATTCACCGTTCGCGCGCGCGACGCGGCAAAGCTGCCGACGGAGGTCGGCGGCGTCCCCGTCACGCGCGTCGGCGAGATAACGGGCGAGCGCGGACTGGTTAGATTGCTTCAAGACGGTCGCGCTCTCGCTCTCAAGCCCGCTGGGTTTGAGCACTTCAAAGATGCGCCCCTTTGAAACTCGTCGTTTCGCGCGAGTCTTGTTTGACTCGCCCGCCGACGCTCGCCTAGACTTTGAACGATGCTGAAGTTCTACAACACACTCTCCGGCCAGCTCGAAGAGTTTCGCCCAATGAACGAAGGCGAGGTGCGTCTCTACATCTGCGGCCCCACGGTCTGGGACTACGCGCACATCGGCAACTTCCGAACGATGGCCGCCTTCGGCGACGTGCTGCGCCGCTATCTGAAGTACAAGGGCTACCGCGTCACGCACGTGATGAACATCACGGACATCGAAGACCGCATCATCAAGTTCTCGCGCGAGCAGGGCAAGACGATTGACGAGTACACCGCCAAGTACATCGAAGCGTTCCTCGACGACTTCGACTCGCTCGGAGCGGAGCGGCCCGAACAGACGCCGCAAGCGACTCGTCATATCAACGAGATGGTTGACATCATCAAGCGGCTCGAAAAATTGGGGCACGCATACGAGTCCGGCGGCTCGTACTACTACCGCATCAGCTCGTTCAACGAATACGGCAAGCTCTCGAAGATAAACTTCGCGGGCAACATCGTCGGCGCGAGCGAGCGCGTGGACACGGACAGGTACGAGAAGGAGGACGCGCGCGACTTCGCGCTCTGGAAGGCACGCGAAGAGCCTGACGAGCCTGCTTGGGAGACCGAGCTTGGCGTGGGCCGCCCCGGCTGGCACATCGAATGCTCCGCGATGTCGCAGAAGTACCTCGGCGAGACATTTGACATACACGCGGGCGGCATTGACCTCGTCTTCCCGCACCACGAGAACGAGATCGCGCAGTCGGAAGGCGCGACAGGCCGTCAGTTCGCGCGCTACTGGCTGCACGCCGAGCATCTGAAGGTCGAGGGCGAAAGCATGTCGAAGTCGCGCGGCAACTACTACACGTTCCGCGACCTTCGCGAGAAGGGGTTCGACCCATACGCGATTCGTTACCTTCTGATAAGCGTGCCCTATCGCAAGCAGCTCAACTTCACTTTCGAGGGCTTGCGCGGCGCTGCGAAGACGGTCGAGTCTCTGCGCGACTTCCGCGCGCGGCTCAAGAAGGCGCGCGCCGAGCCGGGGTCGAACCCGGAGCTTCGCGCAGTGGCCGCGCGCTCGCTCGAAGAGTTCGAGGCCGGCATGGACGACGACCTCAACACCTCGGTCGCGCTCGCAGCGATTCACAACCTCTCGCGCGAGGTGAACCGCGCGCTCGACGCATGCTCGATTCGCGCCGACGACCAGCGCGACCTGCTCGCGCTCGTTGCGCGCTTCAACTCGGTGCTGAACATCTTCGGCGTGGATAGCGAACAGATGCTCGACGCCGAGATTCAGTCGCTCATAGACGAGCGGCAGCAGGCGCGACACCGCCGCGACTTCTCGCGCGCCGACGAGATACGCGACCAACTCGCCTCGCGCGGCATCACGCTCGAAGACACGCGCGACGGCGTGCGCTGGAAACGTCGTTAGGCTGTGAGGATTTCATCTTTGCGAGCTTTGCGCCTTTGCGTGAAATTTTCTCACGCAAAGGCGCAAAGCTCGCAAAGATGAAGCGGGTCACAGTCATCCGCAATCAGCTATTTTCAGGAGACACAGTTTGAGTGAAACCGTCGCGCGCCCGCGAATCCTCATCGCAGGAGACGCCGCCGTGCCCACGGGCTTCGCGCGCGTCATGGAAGGCGTCTTCAGGCCCCTAAGCCGCGCCTACGAGCTACACCATCTCGGCACGAACTACCGCGGCGACCCGCACGGATACGATTGGAAGGTCTACCCTGCGGAGATCGGCGGCGACCGCTGGGGCGCGAAACGCATCGTCCCGCTCGTCGAGAAAATAAGGCCGCAGCTCGTCTTCATCCTCAACGACATCTGGGTTCAGCACGCCTACATGAAAGAGCTGAGGGGCTTGAAGTCTCTGCCCCCAGTCATCCTCTACTGCCCCGTGGACGGCGGGCCGATTGACCCCGAAAGCATCGAGCCTCTGGCGGGCGTCACGCGCTTCGTCGCGTACACGGAGTTCGGCAGGCGGCAGATCGAGGCCGCCGCGCTCGCGCAGAAGCAGAAAGACCCTTCGTTCGCTTTCCCCGGCGTCGAGGTCATACCGCACGGCGTTGACACGGACACTTTCCGCCCGCTCGACGACGACCTGCGCTCGGCCCGTCTGCAAGCGCGAAAGCTTCTCTTCCCCGACGCCGCGAACCTCGAAGAGCGCTTCATCGTCCTCAACGCCAACCGCAATCAGCCGCGCAAGCGCATTGACACGACGGTGCGCGGCTTCGCGCTCTTCGCGCGCGACAAGCCGCCCGGCGTAAATCTCTTTCTGCACATGGGCGTCGAGGATGTCGGCTGGAACGTCGTCCTTCTCGCTCGGCGCTACGGCG
>DASQLL010000366.1:0-2745 GCA_035630035.1 Pyrinomonadaceae bacterium
GGCAGCGTCGCCCGCGCCCGGAAGCGTGACGAGCGTTATCTCGATGCGCCGGTTGCGCTGACGCCCTGCGGGCGTCGTGTTGGCCGCGACGGGGTTCGCAGTCCCCATGCCGTTGGCCTGTATGCGCGAGCCGTCAACGCCTGCTGAGACGAGGCGACCGGCGAGCGTCTCGGCCCTGTCCTGCGTCAACTTCTGTAAGTCCGACACGTCGCCTCGGCTGTCCGCGAAGGCTTCGATGCGTATGCGTATGTCCGGGTTATTTGCGAGTAGCGCGGCGAGCGGATCAACCGTGGTCGCCGCCGCCTTCGGGGTCAATTCGGCTGCGCGCGCCCCCGCCCAGAGGGCGTCCGACAGAACAAGCACAAGCCCCTGCCCCGTCTCGCGCACCGTGCCGTAACGAGCCAGAGAGGACTTGAGATCGTTCAGAGCGGCGCGCGCTTGCGCGGCGCGTCGCTCCGACTCGATACGCGACTGTTCGGCTGCGCGCTCGCCCTCTATGCGCGCGAGCCTGATGCGCGCGTCGTCACTCTGCGAGCGGACGGTCTGCAACTCGTCGCGCAGTCGCGCGTTCTCCGCGCGCATCTCGCGCAGTTGTTGATTCGCGTTCGCGGCGTCGCGCTCCGCAAGCTCGCGCGCGGACTCTTCTTTACGGAGCGCGTCGCGCAAATCCTTTATCTGCTGCGAAGCTTCGGCGGCGGCGTCCTCGGCCTCGCGCACGGCTGAGTCGCGCCGCGTAATCTCCTCGCGACGCTTGCGCGCGGCGGCGTGAATCTCGGCGGACTCTTCGGCCTTCACGCCGAGGCGTATGGCCGTGCGCGACTTCACGTCAACGTCCACCTCGTCCTGATTCAGACGCCAAGAGTTCTCCGCCTCTTCGAGCGCGGCCACTGCGTCGCGCAGTTCTGTGGGCGCGTCTCGCTCCGCGCCCGCGAAACGCGCGAGGCTGACGGCCTGACGCGCGCCGAGCAGAGAGACGGGCGTGCGTATGAAGTCGCGGTCGGCAAGGTCGGGCACGCGCGAGTCGCGGAAGTAGTCGGAAGTGTTGCCGAGATACTGCACGGGAACGGTCGCCACCTGCGCCTCGCCGGGAGCGCGCGGCGGCAAATTCTCAAGCACGACCATGCGGCTCGGACTCCGCACCATGAAGTGAGGCTCTGCCGTGACGATGAGCGCGAATGTTTCGAGCGTCGTCGTCGCGTCCACTTTCGAGTTGATGCCGAGGAACGAGCTGCCGCTGCGCTTTATCTCAGCGACGCTGTCTGCGCGGCCTTCGGGCGAGATGGCCCAAAGCACGTAGGTCGTGTAGACGCTGCCAAGCTCGTACGCGCGCGGAAGGTTTTCGATGTTCAATTCGACGCGCGTGTTGCGACGCCCGGTGCGCTTCACTTTTGCCTCGCCCTTGAGGCGCGGCAGCCGCGTCGTGCCGCGAAAGCGGAGTGAGACCTGCTGGTCGAGCGGGTACGTGACCGCGACCGTCTCGCGGCGACTGTCAACTTGCGCCGCCGAAAAAGTCAGGCCGACCGAGAGCGCGAACAGCATTGCCGTCATCACGCGGAAAGGAGAATTGAAAACTCTCATAACCTCTGCTCCTTTTTATCGAGTGAAGTTGGCGCGCTTCGGGACAGCCGGGAAGGAAGCGCGGAAAACTACGTTTCAGCTAGATTGATGCGCCGCCTGCTGAGACTGTTGCCAGTAATCAGGAGGCAGACGGCAGGGGCAGGAGGCAGGTTAAGAGATTCCGCTTTGACATCTCGAATCTTGACTCACGAATCCGGGATATCTTTCCTGCCTCCTGCCCCTGCCGTCTGCCTCCCGGTCATTATTGCGCGGCACGACGGTCGTGAACGAATTGAACGAGCGCAATCGCGACCGCGCAGAGAAGGAAGATGTGCACGAACCCGCCCTTCCCTAAAATAAATTTGCCCACGAGCCACGTGACGAAAAGACCTGCCGCGAGCAACCAGATTGCCAAGTTACTTCCCTCGCCCTTTCGCGGATTTCTACTTCGAGGCTGTCCTAACCGACCCCTTCGGCAGCTCGACGGCGCGCAAACCCACGCGCGCGGGATCGCCGCCCACAAGCATCCCCCCGCCGCTCAAAGACGGTGCGACGACGAGCGTGCGTAGCGCGGAGCCTTTCTGCTCGACGGGGCGTCCGCCCTCTTCGACTTTCATCACGAGCGAGCCGTCGCGCCCTGAAAAACCGAGCGCGAAAGAGCTGCCGCCCGGAACGAGAACGTCCAGCACGCCGTCGGCGTTCACGTCCGCGAAGGTCGCCGACGCGGCGTCGGTCGCGCCCTCCGAGAACCAACGAACGTTCCCGTCCGTCGTCGTGACGAGCGCGACGCGACCGCGCTTCGTCACCATCACTATCTCCGTCGAGCCGTCGCCGTCCACATCCGCCGAAGCGAGCGCGCCGCGCACCGAGTCGTTCTCCGCCTTGATGACGCCCAACACTTTTAGATCGGGAACGCTCATCGCCCAAAGGCCGGTGTCCGTACCGATGACGAGGAAGGGCATCTGCTCGCGCGTGACAATGAGCGGAGCAGTATTCACGTCGCCGTCAATCTTCACTTCACCCGCGACGCTTCCGTCGGCCTTGCGAAACTCCACGCGCCCTTTCTTAAAACCCAGCAGGACTCCGCGCGTGTTTGCATCCGCGAACGGAAACGGCATGCCGGATGTTTCCCCTTCGAGCTTCTGACTGGCGAGCGCGCGGCCCGAACTGCCGTTCAGGACGTAGAAC
>DASQLL010000367.1:0-7890 GCA_035630035.1 Pyrinomonadaceae bacterium
TCGGTTTGGCGTCGCTCGCGCTGCTGCCGTTCATGCTGCCTTACTACATCGCCTCGAAGATGTACGGCTTCAAGCGCAGCATCGAGGAGGTCAAGGCCAACTCGGCTTGGCCTATTCACTGGCTGTCGGTCGAGAATCGCAACAAGCTCTGGTTCGGGATGGGCGAGGGGCTGAGCGAAGGCTTCCGCTTCAAGCTCTTTCCGGGCCTGCTCCCGATTCTATTTTCGCTCGCGGCGATGCTGTTTGGCGGACGGCCCGCGGAGAAGCGCGAGGTTGTAGCCGACGAGACGGCGTCGCGCAGAAACTGGATAGCGCGACTCGACGCGCTCGTCTTCGTCGCAGTCGCTCTCTCCATCCTCGCCGTAGGCTTCGACGGCACGAAATACTTCGGCGGCCTCTTCAGGCACATCAAATCCGAACGCGCTCTCACGCTTCTCGCTATCACGTCGGTCGCGCGGCTATGCCTCGCCTATCCGAACTGGCTACGCGCGGCGCACGCGAACCTCGTCGAGACGCTGCGCTCGAAGCGGCGCGGCGACGCCTTCTGGCTCGGCCTCATGCTGACCGCCGTCGGCTTCTGCTACTCGCTGGGCTGGAACTTTTTCTTCTACCGCATCTGCTACGAACTGCTCCCGATGTTCCGCAGCATGAGGGTTCCGACGCGCGGCGCGATGTTCGCCTACCTCGGCCTCGCACTGCTCGCGGGACTCGGCGTGAAGCGGCTGGCCGATCTCATAGCCGAGCGGCAGACGCGCGTGCGACCGGCGGCGGTGTTCGCCGTCGCGTGCGCGTTGCTGCTCGTCGAGTTGAACGCCGCGCCCTTGAATTTCATGCGCGGCGACGTGTACCCGGACGCGGTGACGCTCCGTCTGAAAGAGACGAAGATGCGCGGAGGCATCGTCGTGCTGCCTGCGTCGGCGGACTTCAACCACAGGTACATGCTGCGCTCCGCCGACCACGCGAAGCCTCTGATAGTCGGCACGTCGGGTTTCAACTCGCCATACGAAGACCAGATCGAGGGGTGGACTCGCGCGGGGACGATACCGCTCGGACTCATGAACTTGCTCGAACAGATTCCGGCCTCCTACCTCGTCGTCGAGAACGATCTGGTCGCGCCGGAGCGCAAGCCGGACTACGAGACTTTCCTCGTGCGCTCGGTCGCCGTGGGCCGACTGCGCTTCGTCAACCGCTTCGACGCGCGCTCCGACCTCTACGCCGTCGTTAAAACCGAGCCGGACGCGAAGAGCGAGGCCGCGCTCCCGTTCGGACTCTCGATCAAAGAGTGGGCCGCGCAGGTCGAGGACGACCCCGTCAACATTCTCGGCCAGTATCTTGATTGGAGTCAGTCGCTATTCCGCATGCACGTCGCCGCGTTCGGCTCGATGCCGCGCTACGCGGACTTCCTCGGCGACGCGCGCGCGCTCGGTCGCGGCGTCCTTCAAGGCTTCGACGAGCAGGAGCGCAAACTCGAAAGCAACCTGCGCTCGCTCGCCGTGGAGTTGACGAATCGTCCGGCTTTCAAGCAGACATACGATCCGCTCGACGACGCGCAGTACGTTGACCGACTTCTCGCGAACGCAGGCGTTGACATCGGCGCAGCCGACCGCAACGCGCTCGTGTCCGCGCTCGCCGCGCGTGAGGAGTCGCGCGCGGGCGTTCTTCTGAAAATCGTCGCCGACCCGCGCTTCGTCGAGAAGGAACAGAACCGCTCGCTCGTCGCGCTCCACTACTTCGGCTACTTCCGTCGCAACCCCGACGACGCGCCCGACCGTGGGCTTGAGGGACTCGAATTCTGGGTCAGAGACCTTGAGACCAACCGCGCCCCCGGCAAACTCTCCGTGGCCTTCAAGGACTCATTCGAGTACGCCGAGATAAAGGCTAGGCGGGAACAGCGATGAATGATGAGTGAGAGGGTGGCGATAGATTTCTGTACGCTTCTACGAACCAGCCGAGATGATTTTCTCCACGACGTTTTGCCACGACAGTTTCAACGCAAGAAGCTTTTCGCGCCCGCGCTCGCCCATGGCGCGCGACCTCTGCCGGTCGGCGTATAGCGTGTCGAAGGCTTCGGCGAGGGCGCGCGGCTCCGGCTCGGCGACGAACCCTTCGCGCGCGTCCTCGACGAACTCCGTCGCGCCGCCGCCGTCGCGCGCTACGACGACGGGCTTCGACGAGAGCATCGCTTCCAGCGTCACGTAGCCGTAGTCTTCGTCAAACGGCAGGTAGCAGACGCCGAGCGCGTTCGAGTAGAGATTTATCAACTCGTCCTCGCCGACGAAGCCGCGAAGCTCGACGCGCTCGCCTACGCCGTGCTGCCTGACGAGCGATTCGTAGTGCCCGCGTTCGCGCGTGCCGCCGGCAAGGATGGCGCGGACGGGCGTGCGAGTGTGGCTCAACGCTTCTATCAGAAGCTCCTGCCGCTTCTGCGGTTCAAGGCGGCTCGGATAAAAGATGTAGTCGCCCTGCTCGCCCGCGCGCAGACGCGAGGCGCGAGGCGGCGGGTGATACAGCGGCTCGCTCTCGATGTGGTTGAAGCGGCGCAGACGCTCGGCCACCGTAAGCGAGTTGGCGAAGACCTTGCGCGCTTCGGGTATGAAGCGCGCGTCGCAGTGTTGAATCCATTCGCGCATGCGCGGCCCTTCGGGGTGCGTCGAGAGGTCGTCGAGCGGCGTGCCCCAAAGATTGTAGGCCGAGCGGTACTGGTGCATGATCCACAGAACCTTGCGCGGGTGCGCGACCGTGTATGCCGGGAACTTCATCCCGACGACGAGGTCTACGGGCTTGCCGTTCGACTCCGTCAAGTCGAGCATGCGCCAAGCGAGCGTGCCGCGCATGATCTCTGTGGGCGGATACCATTTGAAGGGGAGAGCGACCACCTCTGCGTTGTAGCCCGCCTCTTCAAACGCGCCGCGCAAGCCCGCGACGTGCGACTCCGCGCCGCCGGCGGTGAAGGGGACTTGCGTCGTGCAGATGAGAATGTTGCGAATCGTCATCAGTCTTCCTGTCAGAAACGCGACCGTCAGGGAGCGTGTCTCATGCGTAACGACTGACACCCTCCCTGACGGTCGGGTTTCTGCCCGGCACTCGCTAACGGTCGCGGTAATGTATCATGTGCCCGAACGCGGAGGTGAGTGTGGACGAAAGACAAGACATGCTTCAAACGTCTGAAGCTGGAAACCAGCGCAGTCTCATCACGCACGCGGTGCTTGTGGGCCTGACGCCGCTCATACCCGTGCCCGTTCTCGACGATCTGGCGAAGGGCTATTTACGAAAGCGCATGGTGCGCGCCTTAGCCGCGTCGAGCGGGCGGAGTCTGAGCGAGGAGGATTTGAGCGCGCTCGCCTCGGAGAAGGAGACGGGCTGCATGCGCGGCTGCCTGTTGACCTTGATCGTCTACCCGCTGAAGGCTGTCTTCCGAAAAATCTTCTACTTCCTCGAAGTGAAGCGCGCGGTGGATTTGACGAGCCGCACATACCACTACGGCTACCTCGTGAACTACGCAATGCAGCGACAGGGCGACGGCAAGAGCATCTTAGACCTGCGCCGCGCTACGGAAGTGAACGAAGCGATTCAAGCCGTCTGTCTCGAAGCCCCCATCAAGCCGGTCGAGAGCGCAATCGGCGGCACGTTCCGGCAGTCGCACCGTGTGCTGCGAAGCGCGGCGAACCTGCTCGCCGCGAGTCTCCGCCGCGTCGCGGGCCGCGCGCGCGCGGAGCAGGTGGCCGAGGCAATCGAACGCGTAGAGCCGGAAGAGGAGCGCGAGCTGGAGCCTGTCGTCACACGCATGCAACACTCAATCGCCGCCGTCCCCGAAGACCACTTCAAACGCCTTCGCGCGCAACTCGACGCGCGCCTCGGCCTCTCTTCCGAACGCGCTTGAGTGTCGCGGAAGAAAAATTTAACAGGGATGGACAGGATGAACAGGATAAATTTAATGAAGAAGGTTCTTGAGCATTCCATCCGTCTCAGGCCTGTTTCGGCGGAATCTTCTGTATTCGAGCTTGGGGTTTCCGAAATTGATTAACAGTCCCACATCAATGCCGGTCGCGTTCAGATAATTGATGAGCTGCGCGTGATGCTCAGGCGTCAAGGTTCTTACGGCCTTTAATTCGATGATGACTTTATCTTCAAGCAGAACGTCCGCATAAAATTCTCCTACCACCCGCCCCCTGAATTTTACCGCCAAAGGAAATTGTGCTTTGGCCGACAGACCTTTCTGCTGTAAAGCTATAAGCAGAGCTTTCTCATAAACCGATTCAAGAAATCCCGCCCCGAGTTCTTTCATCACCTCGAAACAGGCTTCCAGTGCCTTAGCCGTGAGGTCTTCATAAAGCACGTTTTCACTCTCCTTCCTCTTCTTTTTTTAATCCTGTCCATCCTGTCCATCCCTGTTAAATTTTCGCGCTTCACACAAACGCTTCGATGTTGCACACGGCGACCGACAACTCGCGGTCGTCCGGGTTCGCCGCATCGTCAGGGCGCGGCTGCCACGTTCGGTCAGCGCGAATCTCAAGCTCGTATTCGCCGTCCGCGGCCAGCGCTTCGGGCGCTTCGACGCGCAGCTCGAGCCAGCCGTGGCGGAAGAGCGAGAGGGCGCAGAGCCGCTGGCCGTTGAGCAGTAGCTCAATGCCGAGCGGTCGCGCGTCGAGGTCGGGCATGTGCGAGGTGAGGTCTAGGCGCAGCGCATGGAGCGCGGGAGCGCGGAATCGCGCGCGCGCGCGTCGCCCCATCCATCGCGCGACGGGCGGCAGAACGTTCGGCTCGAACCATCCCTCGTCGAACTCAGCCGTGCGGTCGAGACAGACGGCGCGTAGGGCCTCGTCATCATGCGACTCTTCGCCCGCCTCAACGTGCGCGCCGAAGAGCGCGGAGCGGTCGCGATGCTCGTTGTAGAAGGGGCCGAGCGGCGAGTCGGAGGCTTTGAGGAGGACGTAGAGGCCGCTCTTCGGAAGTTTGATGTGGAGGTCGGAGATTCTGCCGAAGACGTAGCCCATCGCCATGTCGAAGGCGCGACGCTCCGAGAAGCTGAGGCCGCGCAGGTAGGCGATGAAGTCTTCGTCAAACGGCAGGCCGTACTCGTCGCGCTGCTTTACGAACTCCTCGCTCGAAAGGCAGAGCGTGTAGCGCGGCTCCCATGCGACGTGCGCGAAGAAGCGACGGAAACGCTCGGCATGCTCCTGCTCCTCTTCGAGTCCGACGTGGCCGTCAACAGCGACGAAGCGGCGCAGCTCATCCACAGTCATCTCGTCGTAAGACTTCTGCACGCTCCTGTCCGTGCATTCGATGCCGTGAAGCGTTACGCCGCCGGGCCGCAGCACGCGTCGGACTTCGCGCAGCACGTCGTCCTTCTCTTCAAACGCGACGTGGCCCAGCACGTCGAGGCTGACGACGTAATCGAAACTCGCTTCGGCGTAAGGCAGACGCGTGAGCGCGGCGGCGACACCCGTGTCGTAGCCGTTGCGGAGCGCGGCCAGCGCGCACTCTTCCGAAAGATCAACGCCCGCGAGCGTGACGCCTTTGCGTTTGAGGAGCGCGAGCATCCCTGCGCCGCAGCCCAAGTCCAGCACCGAGGAGCCTGCGCGCACGTTGTCATAGACCCACATCGTCCGCGCGAAGCGCATGTCGAAGCGGTCGAGCGCGCGGAAGTAGCGCGCGTCCAGAACCTCGTCCGACACGAACTTCGTTCGATAGAACTCCGCGAGGTCTTCTATCCCCGCGCGCCTGTACAAGTCATTTTCCGGCGAAGATGGCATAGGTGGTGATAAGTGATAAGTGATGAGTGATAAGTGATAAGAAAAGCTGTTAGCTGTTAGCCCTTAGCTGTTAGCCGGAAGCTCTCGGCCTTTCGGTTTGGCTAAAAGCTAAAGGCTAATAGCTAACAGCCCTCTTATCACTTATCACTCATCACTTATCACCTCTTAAAGGTTTATGCCTCGCCGCTCCGGCGGGGGCACGTAAGCGCTGAAGTCGCGGGCGAAGCGTTCAGCGTAACTTTCAAGTAACTCCTTCACGCGTTCGAGGCTTGAGCTTCGGACGACCAGACCGACGTGGTGCGACTTGTCCATTCGGAAGACGATTTCGGGATCGTCGTACCCGGACGTGTCGGGCCGCTCCTGCCGCGCGAGCGAAAGAGCGATGCCGCCGTACTCGCGCCGCGACTCAAGACGCCCGACGCGCTCGCCGCGCGCGTGCACCACCTCCACGCGCGCCCATTCGCGCCAGAGATTGAAGCCGCTCGCGGCCTCCAGCGTCTCCGCGATGTGCGCGCCGCCGACGCGCGCCGCGACTTCGAGGAAGTAGAACTCGCCGTCGTCCGACCCGCGTATGAATTCCGCGTGCGCCGCGCCGCGCTCTAAACCGAGCGCGCTGAGCAGCTCGGCGTTCAGGCGCGTCAGCTCCGCTTCGTCGCGCGAATCGTGCTCGACCGTGTGCGTAGTGAAGACGCCGCCCTCCTGCACAACGTTCATCGGCGGGCGACCGTAGCGGCTCGCGCCGGAGAAGATGACTTCGCCGTCTTCGACGACCGAGTCAACGTGGAAGACCTCGCCCGCGACGTAGCGTTCGAGCAGATAATAAGACGACCTGTCCAGTAGAGCCGGGCGCGCGTCGAGCGCGTCAATCGCGCGCCAGACCTGCTCGGCGTCTTCCACCCTGCGAACGCCCGACGACGACACGTCCGAGCGCGGCTTGACGACCCACGGCGGCGGCACGCGCTCCATGTACTCGCCGACCTCCTGAAAGTTGAAGAGCGGCACAAACTCCGGCACGCGCAAGCCCGCCTCGCCGGCGCGCACGCGCATCGCGAGCTTGTCGCGGAACACACGCGCGCTCGCGCTGTCCATTCCGGGCAGACGCAGGTGCTCGCGGACGAGCGCGGCGGTGATGACATCGAACTCTTCGAGTGCGACGAGCGCGTGGAGCTTGCGGCGGCGACCGAGTTGTGTGGCGGCGTGTATGACGAGTTCAGCGCCCGCGTCGTCGGGCAGCGCGTGAAGACCGTCGAGCGATTCGCGGGGCCAGTCCTCGCCGAGAGTACGCTCGCGCGTCAGAAGCTCGACGTGTGCGCCCTGCCGCTTGCATTCGCGCAGGAAATCCCCGCCCTTGAAATGGCTGGCGACGCAGACGACGTTCACAAGCGAGGACGACGATTCGGCCACTGCGGGGCTTCCTCTCGCTTTCGGAGTTTAAGCTTACAGGCTGAGTATATCAGTCAGGGCGAGAACGGGCACAGGCGGAAAAGTAGACAGAAGACAGTAGCCAGTAGTCAGTAGGAAGAATGCTTCTCTACAGACTACTGGCTACTGTCTTCTGTCTACTGATTTAGTAGATGTTGAAGTTGTATTCGAGGACGATGTACTGCGAGACGGTGCGCCCGTCCTTCTGCGCGGGGTTGAAGCGGATTTGCTTCGCGGCGGAGATTGCCTTCTCCGTCAGCCCATCGGGCAGTCCCTTGATGACGCTGACGCTCGACACGGAGCCGGAGGACGAGAGTATCGCGCGGAGTCTGACGACGCCGGTCACATTATTCTTGCGCGCTTCTTCGGTGAATCCCGGCTCAGGCTTGAAGGTGATGAGCGCCTTACGCGTCACTTCCTTCTGGTTGAAGGGCCGGTTGTAATCAACGTCGCCGCCGCCGCCGCCGCCGCGACCGCCGCCGCCGAGGTTCGTGTCGCCGCCGCCCGTATTAGACCCGCGGCCCGGCCCAAGCCCTGTGCCTTCGCCCTGCCCCATACCGCCGCCAGAGCCTACGCCCATGCCGCCGCCGCTGCCCGGCCCCGAAGAGGGAGTCGTCGCCGTCGAGTTCGGCAATCCGTAAGGGAGGTTGCGCGGGTCTTCCTTGATGAGGAGCGGGTCAACATTCATCGTCACGGGCGTCGGAAGGTGCGGGTT
>DASQLL010000368.1:0-11602 GCA_035630035.1 Pyrinomonadaceae bacterium
CGTTGCCGCCGATGGGCACTGTGAAGGGGTTGATCTCGATAGGCTCGCCCTCCTGATTTCGGAACGTGCCGCACGGCGGAAGGAAGTCGGGCGGCGGGTTCGTGTTCGGCACGGGGAAGGGCTGCGGGCCGAACGTGCAGAAAGGGGCGACGATGCGCGGGCCTGCCTCCTCGAAATTGAAGCCGCGCAGGGTCGTAGAGCCGCCCGTGAAGAAACGCTCGCTGATGGGAAGGCGTCTATCCACCGCGTCAATCACGCCGTTGTCGTTGCGGTCTGCCGGGTTGAATATGTTCGCAAGGCCCAACTGCGCGCTCGCCGCGAAGACAGTGTTGCGAAGACGACTCACCGTCTTGTAACGGCGGTAGCTCAAAAGCAGCTTGTTGAAGGAGAGGTTGCCGCCCAAGTTTTTGAGCGCGAGCGCGTAGTCAACCGTGAGGAAGTCGCCGCGCGTCGGGTCGAACTGCCGGTCGCGCGTGTCGCGCGCAAAGCTCGCGCCGAAGCGCGACAGGCGCACGGCCTGATCGGGGCGGAGGGCGTTCGCTATCAGGAGGCTCCCGATGTTGAAGAGCCGCACGTCCTCGTAGTTGTAGCGCAGGAACAGCGTGCTTCGCTTGCGCTGCGCGCCCGAAGCCGTCAGCTCTAATTCCAGCTCGCGCTGCGTCTCAAGGTTTATGGAGAAGCGGTTTATCGAGGGGCCTTTGACCGACTGGCCGAACTCGTCAATAAGATTTCCTTCGGCGTCGAAGCGCTGGACGATGCCGTTCGTGCCGCGGTCAATCGTCGAGCGGAAGAAGCGCGTGACGGCTGTGTCGCGCTGGTACTGCAAGGAGAACGCGAGCGGCGCGAAGCTCTTCTCGCCGTAACGCCGGAAGCGCGGGTCTGTGTACTCGAAGCGCGCGAGCTGCTGCACGCGGCTGAAGCGCGTGCGTATCGCGCCCTGCCGTAGAGTGCCGCGCAGGTTCGTGTTGCGAAGCTCGAAGCCTCCCAAAGCGCCCGTGTCGGTTGAGTAGCCGACGATGTACTCGGTCGTGATGCTCTTGCGCTCCTCTACGTCAATGATCACGTCCTTGCGCTTGAAGCCGCCGGAGGTCTCGCCCGCGTCCTCTGTGCGTATGAGAACTTGCCGGAAGGCGTCGGTCGTGCTGAGAAGTATGCGCTCGCTCTCGGCGAGGTCGTCGCCGCGCAAAACGTCGCCCTCGCGCAAAGGGATGGCTTCAAGCACGGCTTCTCTCTTCGTCTGCACGACGCCGTTGACGAAGATGCGGTTGATGAAGACTTTGTCCGACTCTTTGACGTTGTAGACGAGCCGAACCTGCTCGTCGCCGCCGGGCGCGGCGGGCAACTCGTCAATGGAGAGTTGAACCTCTGCGTCTATGTAACCGTTGCGCGCGTAGTTGGCGCGTATGCGCTCGCCGTCGGAGCGCGCCGCCGTGCGCGAAAACGGCCCGCCCGTTATGAGGCACGATTCGTCGGGCAGAGGGTCAGCGGGGCAGCGAACGTCGCGCAACTCGTCGGCGGTGTAAATCTGGTTGCCGCGCGTCTCGATCCCCGCGACGCGCGTGAGCGGGCCTTCCGTGACCTCGAAGGTGACGATGAGGTTCTCGCCTTCGAGCGTGACGCCCTGCCGCACGTCAACGTCTGCACGCCGGTATCCGAGGTCTCGCATGCGCGCGCGGACAATGCCTGCGTCGCGCTCAAGCGCCTCCTGACTCGTGTAGCCGCGACCGAAGCGACCGATTATAGGCAGGACGCCGAGCAGGTTCGCCTCGCGACTGCGAAGGTCATCGGCCACGTCCTCGACGGCGAGCTTGTCCGTGCCCTCGATGCGAATCTCCGTGAGCTTGAAGCGGCGACCGCGCGCGACCTCGTAGTTGATCGTGACGGTGCTGTTTGAAAGCTCGTCGGGGTTTATGAGCTGGCAGATGTCCGTCTCGCCCGCGCCCGGCGCAGCGGCATCGGGGGGCGGCGTGAGCGGCGGTGTGACCGTACAGCTCGGCGTTACGTCCGCGAAGAAGTAGCCCTCCTCCTGCAAGCGATTTCGGATACGGCGCTCGCCCTCGACGATTGCGGAGTACTCGATTGATCCCTCGCGCTTGACGGGCAGAAGCTCGCGCTGCCGCTTCTCGCTCAGCTCGTAGCCTTCGAGATGAACCTCGACGCGCGGGCCGACGCTGCCCGCGAGATTGACCGTGATGCGGTTCGCCGCCGAGTCGAGGCGTATGTCAGGCTCTTCGATGCGCGGGGCGAGATGATTCGAGGCGATGATCGCCTGACGTATCCGCGCGATGTCCTCGCCGAGCGCGGCCTGCGAGAAGGCAGCGCCGGGCTGGAGCTTGAGATCGGGGCGGACGGGCGCGGGGTCGAAGCCCTTGATGTTGATGTTGAAGGATTCGAGCTGCGTGGGCGCACCGGGAATTACGCGGAAGAGGACGGTCGCGCGCGTGCGCGAAGCGTCGAGCTGCTGCTCGTACGTGACCTCTGCGCGGTAGAATCCGCGGTCGCGCAAATAGACCTGCACGGCGTCCGCGTTCTCACGAAGCGAAAGCTCGGTCAGGCGCTTGCCCGGCTCTAAGAGCGTAACGCGAGAGCGCAGCTCGTCCTCCGCGATCCCGGTGCCCGCCGTGACGCCGACCTCGAACTCGACCCCCGCGACGACGACCTGCGGGCGTATGACGAAGCGGAGCGCGACGCGCGGCTGGCCGTCCGCGCCCGGCGCACCGGGAGCGTCGCGCGCCTCGACGCGCGCGTCGGCGACGCGGCCCGTGTCGAAGAGCTGCTGCAAAGACTCGCGCACGAGCGCGGCGGAGAAAGGCCGTCCCGGCGCGACGCGTATGCGCGAGCGCATTTCCGCAAGCCCCGCCTCCTCGACCGACGCCTCCTCGACCGCGACCTCCACGCTCTCGACGGTGCGCCCCTCGTAGCGCGCAAGGTCGGGCGCAAGGCGCGGCGCGTCCTTCGCGCCCGCGCCGAGCGTGAAGGCGAATAGAAGGAGGATTGTGAAGGAGATTCGACGTGTGCCCACGAAAAAAGTTGCGACCCCAAGCACGAATGTTTTCGCCCCGGCAGGGGCGTCGGAGATTAGCCGGGGGTGCGCCGAAGGCGCGAGCGAACAGCGAGCGACGACGCAAGCCCCCGGACACCTGTTAAAAATTTTCAATCCGCCCCGGAGGGGCGGCGGACGCGATGTTGTTCATCCCGGCGCGTCCTGCCTAACGCTCATCTTCCCGCGCCCCTGCCGGGGCGCATGTTTTTATTCATCGAGCGTTCCGGGGGTTGCGCTTCGCCGCCGCTCGCCTTCGGCTCGCGCCGGCTTGCTCACCCCCGGCTAATTTCCGACGCCCCTGCCGGGGCGTTTGCACAGCGCTCGTAGCTCGTCCGCCTCACCGTCAATTGCCTACTGTCTACTTCCTTAATACCTCTTCCTGAATCGCAGCTCGAAGTTGAAATTGTTGCTGCGCGTCCGCAGCGTGTCGGTCGAGCCTTGCTGGTACTGCGCGATGAACGAGAGGCGGTCGCTGACGCGGTACTCGACGGCGATGACCTGATTCGGCTCGCCCGTCACGTTCGTCGAGAAGGTGATGGCGAGGTTGCGGTTTATCTGCCTGCCGACTGTGAGCCGCGCCGTCGGACTCTGGCCGCCGCGCCCCGTTATGAGCGGGTCGAACTCGAATCGGTTCAGGCCGAACAGCTTGTCGGTCGCGCGCTGCACGGGCGCGTTGATGAGCGTGTCCGTGAGCAGACTCGTCGCCGTGCCGAGGCCGGTCTGCGCGAGCGTCGAAGTGCCTTCCGGCCCGCCCGAAAGGTTGCCGGTGGTTATGAGCGCGATCACGTCGGCCTGCGGGAGCGGCGGGTCGGAGCTGGCCGTCGTCTGGAGGCCGCCCGAAAGCGGGCCGGACATTGTGACCGTGACGCGGTAGCCGCGTATGTCTGACTGCGCCTGTATGTTGACGATTGGGTCTGCGTCGGCGCGCGGCGGAAGGTCTATGACGGCGCGCTGGATTTCGTATCGGTCGTTGCGGAAGGTGATCGTGCCGCGCGTCATCGTGATGCGCCCCGACCTGATGGGCGCTTCTGACGGGCCGCGCACGCGCAGGTTCAGCGAGCCGACCGCGTCGGCGAGGTTGTTGCGAACGATGAGCGCGTCGCGCCCCGCGATGGTCAAGTCGAGCGTCGTCGTGCCGAACAGTCCCGCGCCGCCTCCGCCTCCGCCGCCCGCGGTGATGGTGGTCTCGGCCTGTGCGTTGATGATGTCGGCGAGGTCAATGTCTTCGGTTATCTCGGTGCGGCGCACGTTGATCGTGCCCTTGACGTTCTGACCTTCTCCGACCGAGCCGCGGATTTCAAGTTCGGCGTCGGCGGTCGTTGGGAGGCTGCCGAGGAAGGGCGGCAGGGTGACGAACGCAGCTGCGGGTATGGTCACGTTGTCGCCGCGCGCGGTGATGTAGAACTGCGTCGGCATGAAGCCTTCGATCAGCGCGCCGCCCGTGGCCGTAAGACGCCCGCCGCCGAGCCTGCCCGTCAGGCTTTCGATGCTGACCTGATTCTCGTTGAAGCGCAGTTGGCCGTTGATGCTGGTCGCCGTCAGGCGCGTGTCCGAGACGAGCAGGGCGAGCGACGCGCCCGCGACAGAGGCCGTGCCGGTTATCTCCGGCTTGCCGAACGTGCCGCCGACGTGCACGCCCATGCGCGCGATGCCTGAGAGGAAGATGTTGCGCTGCGCGTTCGACAGCACGCGCATGTTGAGGTCGCCGTTGATGTCGAGGTTCTGCGTGCCGCCCGCGCCGAGCGCAGCCGTGCCGCCGAAACGTATGTTCGTCCCCGGCCCAGTGAAGCGCGTGCGCTCGAACGTGACCTCGTTCGGCTTGAAGGTGACGACGAGAGGATTCTCGGCGGTCAGGGGCACGTCCTCGACCTGCACGGTCAGCTCCGTGAACTCGGCGCGACCGCTGAGCTTCGACGTTGTGAAGCCGATGTCGAGGGTGGCGAGCGGGCCGGACACTTTCACCGTGCCCGTCGCGCGGCCCGTAACCTTCACCTTCGGATTGTTGATGAGGGCTGTGAAGAGCGGCGTCAGGTCTGCGCCCGTGAAAGTCGTCTCGGCGGTGATGGGATATATGCCCCCCTCATCATCATCTTCCGCCGCGAGGTCAACCGTGGCGCGTACGACCTGCGGCTGACTGCCGAATATTCCCGTCGTAAGCTCAAGAACGAACTTCTGATCCTGCGTCATGTGGCCGACGAGCGAGAGCTGCCCGGCGGGCTGACCGTTGATTGTCACGTCACGCCCTTGAGCGTTGATTTCGGCCTTGAGCGTCCTCGGGTCTAAGGGATTGCCGGAGAGCGTGGCGGTGAAGTCGGTCGTGCCGGAGAGTACAGGCAAATTCGCCGCGCCGGAATTTTGCGTCAGCAACGTGAGCGGCACGTTCGTGCCCTGCACACGGAAGTCGGATATCTCGATGCTTGGAAGGCCGCCGCTGCCCTCGCCAATCTCGATGCCGCCGGTCGCCGTGATGTTCCCCTCGCCGAGCCGCGCCTCTGCCTTGTCGAGCATGATGCGCGTGCCGTTGAAGGTGGCGCGCGCGGTTATCTCGTCGTAGGGCTGCGTGCCTATGCGACCCGCCGCGACGCGCAAGTCCGCGCTGCCCGACATCGCGCCGGGGAAGCCCGCGACGCTCACCTTGCCCGAAGCCGCGCCGAGGCCCGCGAGCTGTTCGGCGCTCTTGCCGCCGAGGCCGAGCGCGGCGGCGAGATTGCCCGCGTTCGCGCCTTCGAGCGTCGCGTCGAACGAGATGTTGTTCTCGCCCGCGCGCGGTATGACCGCCGCGAATGTCGCGCCGCCGCCGTCTGTCTCGACGAGCCTTCCGCCCGTGATGCGCGTCGCTTCGGCGTCCGATGCGATGTCTGCGGAGAGCGCGCCGAGGTCGCGCCCGCGCATCGTCATTGACGCAAGCTCGAAGCGACCGTTGACGAGCGGGTTATCGAGATCGCCCTTGACCGTGCCGTTGAAGCGAAGGTTGCCGGCGAGATGTATGCTGAAGGGCTTAATCCTCTCCTCGATTGAAGAGAGCAGTCCCGTCGAGAACGCGACCGACTGAAGCTCCGCGGCGTCCGTCGAGTTGAGGTTGACGGCGAGGTCTGAGCCACCCTCGAAGGAGAAGCGGCCCGTGGCGGTCAGCTCGGTCGCGCCCGCGCGCAGGTTCGCGCGCTCGATCTCGAAGAGGCCGCGGTCAGCCGTGAGCGCGAGGTCGCCCGTCAGAGGCGTGCGCGCCGATTCATCGCGCCCCGTCGCGCCGCTGAACTGCGCGTCGAGCCGGCCCGAAGCGGCCTTGAAGTTCGTCCCCGGAAAGCGAAGGTCAACCGTGCCCGTGGCCGCGCCCGTCAGAGGCACTGCGTTGCCTGAAACAATCGCGACGAGTCCGCCCGCGTCCACGTTCTCGAAGTTTGCTTTGACGGAAGACTGAGCGCGACCGCTCGTCGCAATCGTCGCGTTGCCGCGCGCGTTGCCGTTAAAGATGTCGGCGACGAAGTCGTTCAGTTGAATCTGCTCGTTCGTCGCGACGACCGCCGCGCGAGCCTTGCCGAGAGGCATCTCGCCCAAGACCCCGCCGCCCAAGCTCAAGTCCGCGCTCGCGCGATAACGCCCGCCCGGCTCAAGCGTGAAGCGCGGACGCGCGAGCCGCACGTTCTCGACGCGCCCCTGCTGCGGCTTTGCTTCTTGGCCGACCGCGGGCGTCGTGAACGCGACCGTGCCCACGCCTATGTCGCCCGTGGTTCCTTCGACGCGACCGCCCGGAGAGACCGAGAGGCGCACGCCCGCGATGTTGATGCTGCCCGTGCGCGCTCCCGCGGCGTTCACGCCCGCGACGCTGACGCGCTCGACCGTGACGGCGGCGGAAGAGTCCGCGTTGATCGTCGCGTCAACGCCCGAAGCCTGCACGCCGCCCAAGCTTGCGCCGCCGGAGACGATTGTTCCGGCGCGCGCGCTGCTTATCGTCGCATGAGTTGCGCCGTCGCCCGCGCGGTTAAAGCGTAGGCCGGAAGCCTGCGCTCCATTAACGCGCGTGCCCTGCATCAAGATTGAATTGGCCGAAGCCGTCTGCGCTTCGCCCGACAGATTGCCGTCGCGCATCTCGGCCACCGCGTCTTTCGCTATCAGCCCCGTGACGCTCGTCGCGCCGCTCCGCGCCGCCGCCGCGCGAAGCTCGCCGAGCCAGCGGAAGTCCGCGCCCGTGCCCGTCACGCCGCCGACGAGCTGCACCATGTTGATCTGAAAATCTCCCGCCGTCAGAAGCTCCGCGACCGCGCGCCCCTGCGCCTCGTAGCTCTTCCCCTGACCCGATGCGGTCGCGTTCACGTTGAGAGCTTTCAGACGCACGCCGTCCGCGGCGAGCGCGTCGGAGACTATCTGTCCCTCGACTTTGTACTTGTCGCCGTCGCCCGTGACCTTACCCTCGAAGCGGCCCGTGCCGCGCATCGTCGTCTCAAGTTGCAGAACGTCGGAGGTCTGCGTCAGATCAACCGTGGCGTTGACCTGCATCTGGTAGCTGAGCTTGCGCCAGTCGTCGAGCGAACCCGAAAGACGCGCCTCCGCGACGGGCGAGCGCAAGACAAGCTCGCTTATGTCGGCGCGTGTTTGATCGGCGCGCACGCGCGCCTCGATGTCAATGGGCGTGACGGCGCGGCCCGCGAGCGCGAAGGTCGAGCCTGAGAGCGAGAGGTCTATCAGATTGGCGCGGCTCTCGGCGGGCGCGTTCGGGTCTTCGGGGCGGACGAAGGCGCGCACGTTCTTAGCTTCGCCGGAGATGTCGTAACGCCGGTCGTCGTAATGGACTACGGCGTCGTTGACGCGTATGAGCGCGGTCGAGTATGCGAAAAGTATTCGGCTGTTCGGGTCGGGCGGCGGGAGCTGTAGCTCCGAGAAGTTCGAGCGGCCTTGCGCGTCATAGACAACCCAGATTTCGGGACGGTCAACCGTCAGCTCTTCGAGGTTGACGTTGCGGCGCAGGTTCAGGCTCCACATGTCCTCGATGCGGACTTTGGCGAGGATGCGGTCAACCTTTCCGATCTGCGCGCCCGTGACCGAGTTGTAGAGCTTGAGGTCGCGCAGCTCGACGGTGCGCGCGTTGAACTTCGTCTCGAACGAGCCGATCTCGGCGCGCACGTTATACTTTGCGAGCGTGTCAACAATCTGCCCCGCGATGATGCGGTCAATCTTCCCCGTGCGGTAGAGGATGAAGATGATGAAGACGAGCGCGACGGCGGCGACGACGCCAACGATCAGCGTCCACATCGCGTTGCGCCGGTTGACGACGCGACGCCAGCCCGCGCGCCTTCCTTTAGGCGTGAGCGGCGACAGAGGAGCGTCGCCCTTCACCTCCTCGAACTTGAGGGGCGCGCCCTCTTCCGGCGGCGTCGGCGCGACTGGTCTTTCGTCTTGCTCGTCAGCAGGCATAAAGCTTTTTCGTGAAAGGCCGTCAGGGGGAATGACGGCTGAAGAATGTGAAACGAATTAAACGGAGAGCTTGAAACATTCGTCGCTTGAGCTTATCGAAAGGTAAGCTCACCGCAGAGGCGCAGAGGGCGCGGAGGAAGCGCAGAGAGGTTGAGTTATTCTCTGCGCTTCCTCTGCGTTCTCTGCGCCTCTGCGGTGAATTCGCTTTCCCATGCCTTCAAGCCTACCTGAAATTCCGGCCTCTTCGTCTACGTCTCTCGGACACTCCGCTCCTCGCGCGCGGGGCTTCCGAGCGGCACGTTGCCGACTATCTCAAGCTCGAACCCTTCGAGCGCGGACACCTTCGGGGGATGGTTCGTGAGCAGGAGTATGCGGCGCAGCCCCAGCTCGTGGAGAATCTGCGCGCCGACGCCGTAGTCCCTGTCCGCGCCGTATCCCGTCTCTAGGCTCGCCTCCTGTTTCGTCAGCCCGCGCTCCTGCATGAGCTGGTATGTGCGTAGCTGGTGTACGAGGTCGAGGTTGTTGTGTCGCTGCCTGAGATAGAGGACGACGCCGCGCCCCTCGGCTGCGATGCGCTCGAGCGCGGCGTGAAGCTGAAAGCCCGTGTCGTCAATGAGCGAGCCGAACATGTCGCACGTCACGTTCTCGGCGTGCACGCGCACGAGCACAGGCTCGTCCGTGCGAACTTCGCCCATGACCATCGCGAGATGCATCTCCTCGCTCAGCGCGTTCTCGAACGCGATGGCTCGGAACCGTCCGTAGACGGTCGGCAGGTCGGTTTCCACCGCGCGGCGCACGAGTATCTCCTTCTGCATGCGGTAGCGGACGAGGTCTGCGACGGTGATGATTTTCAGGCCGTGCGCGCGCGCGAACTCTTCGAGATGCGCGAGACGCGACATCGTGCCGTCCGCGTTCATGATCTCGCAGATGACGCCCGCAGGGTAGAGTCCCGCGATGCGAGCCATGTCAACGCTCGCCTCGGTCTGTCCGGGCCTGACGAGGACGCCGCCCTTTTTCGCGCGCAGCGGGAAGACGTGCCCCGGGCGCGCGAGGTCTTGCGGGCGCGTTTTCGGGTCAACGGCTGTCAAGATAGTCGTCGCGCGGTCTGAGGCCGAGATGCCGGTCGTGACGCCTTTGCGCGCCTCAATCGAGACGGTAAAGGCCGTGCCGAGGAAAGAGGTGTTGTCTGCGACCTGCATCGTCAGGTGCAGCTCGTCGCAACGCTCCTCGGTCAAGGGCATGCAGATAAGCCCGCGCGCGTGCGTCGCCATGAAGTTGATGACTTCGGGCGTGACAAGCTCGGCGGCGCAGACGAGGTCGCCCTCGTTCTCGCGATCCTCATCGTCAACGATGATGATCATGCGTCCGTCGCGCAAGTCAGCGGCGGCCTCTTCGATGGAAGCAAAAGGCATCGGGGTCTCGATCAAAAATTCAAGTGTGGAGAGCTTTTGAAGTCGCGGGGTATGTTACCCGAAAGCGGCGTTTTTTGCGAACACTCTTTGCGGCCCGTGTCGGGTTCCGAATTTTATGAGCGACGCAACGTAAGGCGTCGCTTCCGTCCGCCTTTACAGTCTACGCGGGGAGGCGCGGCAACCCGGTATCGCTCAGCGCGGGATGGGCAGGTCTGTGAGCATCCTGCCTCTGATGACCGTCTTGCCGCCGCTGCTCTCGAAGTCGGGCTTGGGAGGAAGGGCTATCACTACTATTCCCGTCATCGTTTCCCCGACGGCGAGCGAAGCTTCGACGCTCAGAGCCTCGCCCGCGCCGACTTTGAAGCCCTTGATTGTGAGCGTCATAAAGCCGGGGTAGGTGATCTCGAAGGTGTACGCCCCTTCGGGGAGCTGCGCCAGAGTGAACTCGCCCTCGTCCGAAGTTTTCGCGCCGAACTTCTTGCCCGTCTTCTCGTCCATGACGGTTACGTCCGCGACGGGAACGACTGCGCCCAAAGGGTCTCGGACGACGCCGGAGAGTGTGGAGAGCGTTCCGGTTGTCGTCTTCTTCTTTTGGACGGTGATCTCCCCGCCCCTCTCACATGACATTTTCTGCGTGGGCGTCTGTCCGAAGGCGAGCGAGCAGAAACTGAGCAGCGCAGCGAAGGCCGCGCCCGACGCGCGCGAGACGCGACGACGCAGAGCGCGCACGCCCACGGGGCAGTCCTTCGTCAGAATCGTGCCGTCGGCCCGTCGGTACATTCGACCGCAAAGCCGCCCCTCCGTTTTCGCGACGAGCGACTCGGCCTCTTGCTTGGTCATCTCCGAAAGGTTGTAGACGTGCAGCTCGCACTGGCTACAAAAGCGCACTCGCTCGTCGCCCTCCATTTTATTCCAGCTCGCGGGGCAGGGCGTTGCGACGCGCACGCGCGCCAGAAGGTCTTTCGGCTCGGACATGTTGGAACTCCTGACTGATTGGCCTTCGGCGGCCCGGAAGTGTGGACGCATCTTCTGATGCGCGGAACGCATGTGGCGGGTTGCCTTCGCGCACGTGATAAGGTTAACGCGCGTGCGGTCGGGTCAACGAATGCGTCCGCGGGCCGAGTCGCGGCGCGCTCATTTGAAGCCGAGTTCGGCGAGCTTTTCGAGCGTGACGCCCGACGCCCCGCCCCTCTCGCCTTCGTCGCGCCGCCTGACTGAGAGGATGCGCTCGACGTACTTCGCGATGATGTCGGCCTCGATGTTGACGGCGTCGCCGGGACGCAAGGCGGAGAGGTTGGTCACGTCCCAAGTTTTCGGGATGACGGCGATCTCAAAATGCTCGTCCGTAAGCGCGGCGACGGTGAGGCTGATGCCTTCGACCGCGACCGAGCCTTTGAAGACGAGATAGCGCGCCACCTCCGACGGGTACGCCACTCGAACAGTCCACGAGCCGCCGTGCTCTTCCGCCGAGAGGAAGCGACCGCGCGCGTCAACGTGGCCCTGCACGATGTGGCCGCCGAGGCGCGTCGTGGGCGTCACGGCGCGCTCAAGATTTACGGGCGAGCCTGCGCGCAGGACTCCCAGCGTCGAGCGCTGCAAAGTCTCGCGCGAGCCGTCCGCCGCGAACGAGCCTCGGCGCACGTCGAGCGCGGTCAGACACACGCCGTTGACCGCGATTGAGTCGCCCTCCCGCGTCCCCTCGGTCACTACGCGCGCCTCGACCGTCATACGCACGCCC
>DASQLL010000369.1:0-6082 GCA_035630035.1 Pyrinomonadaceae bacterium
ACATCCTGGCGGCGCTGCGCCAGCGCGGCGTCCACGCCGTCGGGCTCTCGGGCGTGGACGGCAACATCGTCGTCGCCGAGCGGCGTCCGCCGAAGGACATCGTCAACCGCGAGACGGGAGCGAGCGAGCTTATTGACTTCGGGCACGTGGGCGACGTTGTGAAGATTGACGACCGCCTGCTGCAAGTCCTTCTCGATCACGACTACCTGCCCGTGGTCTCGTCGCTCGGCGCGGACGAAGAGGGGCGCGTCTTCAACATCAACGCCGACACAATCGCCGCCGAGATAGCCATCCGGCTCGAAGCCGAAAAGCTGATCATGCTGAGCGACGTTGACGGAATCTATCTGAGGCCGGGCGAGCGCGCGACGAAGATTTCGCGGCTGACCGCCGCGGAGGTCGAGGCGCTCATCACGGGCGGCGTCGCGACGGGCGGGATGATACCGAAATTGCAGAACATCACGGAAATACTGCGACGCGGCGTCCGCAGCGCGCACATCATCAAAGGCTCTCTGCGTAACGCGATGCTTCAGGAGGTCTTCACCGACGAAGGCACGGGCACGATGATCATCGCTTGAAGGAGAGGTTAGAGGTTGGAGATTAGAGGTTAGTAGAAAACATTCTCCTACTAGCCTCTAACCTCCAACCTCTGACCTCTCTACTCGTAGCTTCCACGATTCTTCATGCGGATCAGCTCTTCGACCGTGGGCGCGTCGCCGCGCGTCTCCTTCGCGCGGCGGATGAAGGAGGCTGTGACGCCGTGGTCGCGCAGGCGCACAAGCTCTTCGACGGCGAGACGCGCGTAGCCGAGCGCCTTCAGCTCTCTGATGAACCCGATGGTGACGCCGTGGTCGCGCAGACGGACGAGCTGTTCGAGCGCGAGAGAGTCGTAGCCTTCCTCGCGCAGCTCTTTGATGAAGGAGGGGGTTACGCCGTGGTCGCGTATACGCACAAGACCTTCGAGCGGCGGGGCCTGATAGCCCGCGGCCTGTAGCTCCTTGATGAAGGAGGGCGAGACGCCGTGGTCGCGCGCCCTGACCAGCTCTTCGGCGGAGAGGTCTCGGTAGCCGTAGTCGCGCATCCCGCGTATGAAGTCGAGCGTGACGCCGTGGTCGCGCATCCTTACGAGCTCCTCGATTGTCTTGAATCTGTAGCCCGACTCTTTGAGGCCGCGCACGTATTCGAGGCGAACGCCGTGGTCGCCCATACGCACGAGACCTTCGAGCGTGGGCCGCTCGTAGCCTTCGGCCTTCAGCTCTTCGACGAGCGCGAGGCCAACGTCGGCGCGCGCGAGCGAAAAGAGTTGGCGCGCGTCGGGGTTGCCTATGCCGCGGCGGCTAAGCTCAGAGGCGAAGCCCGCGTCCGGGACGAACGTGAAGTGGCCTGAGCCGCTGCCCGATTTGAACCAGCCTTCGCAGACGAACGAGCCTGCGTCGCGTCGCAGTTGGAAGCGGACGTTCGTGCCCGCGGCGGAGAGCATCTGCTCGCGCGTAAGGCCCTGAAGCTTGTCGGGGTCAATGGAGTGGGTTGAGTTCCAGCTGTTGTTGTGCCTGCTCTTCCCGTCCTTACCCTCCCAGATTTCGCGGTAGCGCATGGTCAGATAGACCTTGCCGTCGCCTGACTTGGTCTCTACGAGCCACTGGCCCTCGAAGCGCTCCTGCGCGACCGCGCTCGCCGTCCGGCTAGAGGCCGCGAGGCAGCCGAGCAGCGAGGCGAGCATGGCGAGCGCCGCGAGCGCGTAGGCCGCGCGGACGGGCTTGACGAGCCGCGTGGCCCGCACCATCGCGAGACGAATCTTTTGCCACTCCATTTTTGTCTCTCCTGTCAGAAATTAGGTCGCGGCGCGTCGCGGGTCGGGTACACTCGTGCCGCCTTTTGAATGGAACACACCGCCGGTATCGTGTTTGTGGCAAAAATCTCCGGGAGGTTTCAGCTTTTTTCGGGCACGCGCATCGAGTCTTTATCACTCCGATCTCTTCGGGCGTTTGAAGAAGTAGGTCGTGGAGCTTTTGCCGTTGCCGTCCGTGAGGCTGATGTCGGATTTGATGCCGGTCAGCTCCCAGCCGTCTTCGCCGAGCTTGGCGAAGGCGTTTGCGATGGCGTCCTCTTCGTTTACGCCTTCGACCTCTTCGACCGTACTCGGAAAGTAGCGGACGACAGCCGCGGGGACTTGTGGCGCGGAGAGGCTGAAGCCTTTCTGATGCCAGACGATGCCCGTGATGGCGCAGTACTCCCACTTCTGAGGCGCGGCGACGCGCGCGGCCTCTTCCTTCGCGCCCGCGGTCTGCTCGGCGCTTGCGCCTTCGCCGCGCGGCAGCTTGATAGTTGGGCCGGCGACTGCTCCGCGCGGCCTGCGCTGTCCTTCGGGCTGTTGAGAGTGCGCGACTGCGCTGAAGAGGAAGAGAGCGCAGCAGGCGAGCAATGGCGCGACTAAGGCACGGTGCGTGTGGCTTTTGAATCTCATTTCGGGTGAACACCTTTCAAAAAAAATCGAAGCGACGTCGGCTCAATAACGCACGGACAGTTTGCCAGTGCCAAAAATTAAAATAAAGTTGTGGCGTGTGGAAACGTGAACGGCTGAATGCATGAGAGGACGAGCGAAAAAAGATGAAGGCGAGAGGTTGAGCCGCTTCGCGCGGAGTCTGCTGCGCGAGTGGAAGGCGCGCGGCTGGCCTACGGGCGGCGAGCGCGTCGTCGTCGCCGTTTCCGGCGGCGCGGACTCGACCGCCCTCATGCTCGCGCTCGAAGAGCTTCGAGGGGCAGGACTGCTCGAACTCAAGCTCGTCGTCGCGCACATGAATCACGGGTTGCGCGGCGAGCGTGGGAACGAGGACGCGCGCTGGGTTGTGCAGCGCGCTGCGGCTCTCGCGCTCGAAGTCGTTTTGGCGGACGCCGAGGTGTGCGAGCGTGCGCGCGTCGAGCGCGACAACCTTGAGCAGGCCGCGCGCCGCGCGCGTTACGAGTTCCTTTCGGAAGTTGCGCGCGAGCGCGAGGCGCGAGCAGTTCTCGTGGCGCACACGCTCGACGATCAGGCGGAGACCGTGCTGCTCAGGCTTTTGCGCGGGAGCGGCGCGGACGGCCTCGGCGGGATGCGCGTCGAACGAACGCTCGAAGATGGCGGGGAAGTCTCGCTGCGGCGTCCTCTGCTCGGTTGGGCGCGGCGCGCGGACACGGAAGGGTATTGCCGCGAGCGCGGCGTCGAGTTCCGCACGGACGAGATGAACGAGGACGAACGTTTCGCGCGCGTGCGCGTGCGCCGACGCCTCCTGCCGCTGCTTGAGAGCTTCAATCCGCGCGCATCGGAAGCGCTCTCGCGCGCCGCGAAGCTTTTGCGCGAAGACTCGGATGCGCTCGACGTGCTTGCGGCGCGACTGCTGGAAGAGGCGCGCGCGGAAAGCTCGCACGGCGCGGGCGTCGAGAAACCGTCGGGCCGAATCGAACGTATTGAAGGCGAGATTTCGGGGCGCGTCGAAATCTCGCCTTTGCGCGTCGGCGTTTTGGCGTCGGCGCATCACGCTCTGCGTCGTCGCGCGCTGCGGCAGTGGCTCGCGCACGGACGCGGGGACTTGCGAAGGCTTGAGCTGGCGCACATCGCCGCCGTCGAGCGTCTGCTTGAGGGCACGCGCGGAGGCCGCGTCGCGGAGCTTCCGGGCGGCAGCCGCGTCGAGCGAAGGCGCGGGCTGCTCATCTTCCATCCCGAAAAGTAATCGTTGACACAAGGCCGTCGCGGGCATACTCTCGCCTTGTCGCACCACGGCCTCGCGCTCCTGTTGGCGGAGTCCTCAACGGTTCGCCAACCTCATGCTCACTTTGACAGGAGGAGCAACATGAACTCACAAAAGATTCTCCAAACACTTCAACGCCGTAGTCTCATATCCTTAGTTGTGTTGCTAACATCGTTCGTCGCCATCTCTGGGTTAATATCGAGTACGGCGCAGTCGCCGCCGAAACAGGAGGATGAAGATATAAAGAAAGTATTCAATGAAGATATAAAGAAAGAATTCAATGACGACGACCTAAAAGAAGAAAAGGTGGGCGGTAAGTGGACAACCGGACTTGTGTTCGATATGAGCCAGTATAATGACTCTTCGTTGCCGGTAGTTGTCAGTGGTATTCAATCATTATCCGGTGGAGGGAAATACTTAGGGATAACGAAAATTAAAAGGGTGAAAGTTACAAATAGAAGTCCCAGAATCATCAACTCGGTACAACTCAGATGGGTAGTGGTTAATCTTGACGACCCTGAGAAGGTCTTATCAGAAGGCACCACTCAATTTGTCAATATCTGGGTTGAGGCGAACAGTTCCCAGATAATAGAAATCCCGACTCTGTACATCAGACGGATGATTAAACCTTTAGCGAAGAACGGCGAACTATACGGCCAGTTCCTAACAACGATAGGCATACAAGAGGCTCGTTTTGCTGACGGCTCTTTCTGGAGGCGACAAGAGACGACAGCTTTATTGAAATTTCTTTACCTTGATCAGACTCTCGATGGCAGGTTTCCATCTCTTGCCTCTTTAGTCTCCGGCATTATTCCTCCATTAGTTAATTGAAGCCTGTGCAAATAGAAGTTCATTGAAATCAGAGCCCCGAGCAGATCGCGGGGCGACTCAAGCTGGAGCGGCAGCCGCCCGTCAGCCACGAGCGCATCTACCAGCACGTCTGGGCCGATAAGCGCGCCGGCGGCACGCTCCACCTCCACCTGCGGTGCTTGGGAGCGGGGCGTGAACGAGAACACGAACGGGCTGCTGCGGCAGTACTTCCCGAAGCGGGCAGACTTCGCGGCGGTCACGGAGGCGGAGGTGGGGCGGGTGACGGAGCGGCTCGACGACCGGCCGCGCAAGACGCTCGGCTACCGGACGCCGAACGATGTCTTTTGCAAACGACGGCCTATTGCACTTCAAAGTTGAATCCAAGGTTTGCAGTTGGGTGTGGCTGGAAGGGGATTAGCCACAGAGACACGGAGGCACAGCTTGTTGAGTTATATCGCTTCAAGCTGTGCCTAGTAGGTTGACATTGAGACACAAGAGAGCGCTCTCTTGTGTCTCAATGAAGCGGCAGACTGATCGTGCCTTGGTTCGCGGAAACCGCTACCGGAACCCGCAGAAACCGTCACAGAGTATAGTCCCGCTTCAACCGGGGGCACATCCCGAACAGTCACTTAGGCCGTTGAGCCTGTCTTTGGCTAGGCTGGGAGCGCCCCCGTCACCCTTGACAATTAACACAGTCACTCTGTGGTTAATTTCCCCTCAGGTCAAGGCGAGGCGGATGGTCAGCGGGAGGTGATCCGGCACCCTCGACCTTCTGGTGAGATTAAACGCATTGAGCAGCTCTCCCGTGCACGTCACCCGCGCGCCGTCAACGCGGAAGCCATCCTTGCTGATGAAAACGTAGTCTTCGCGCTGGGTGGGCTTCGGAAGGGTCGGGTGCGTGTTGCCCTCATTGTCGCAGGCTTTCCTTTCATCGTCGGAGGCTCCTTTCCACGCGTCCCGGAACTCGCTCCGAATCTCCTTGTAAGCGGCGCTCTCGTCATCCATGTAGAAGTCGCCCATGAGGACGGCCCGGACTGGCTGGTCTTTGCGCACCTGCCTGGTAATCAGGCCCGCCATCCTGCTATGCGCGCCCCCTCCCGGCGGCAGGTGAGTGTTGTATATGTGTATGCGGTGGCCGTCCACCCTGATGATGCCCCTCGCCAGCACGCGCGGCTCGTCTCTGGGGCAGAAGGGCGTGGTGCAGAGCCGCTCGCTCATCTTGCTGCCTTCGAGGAACTGGTGGCGGCTGATGATGGCGACGCCGAAGTCGTCGCCGGGGCGGTCGCGGTCGCAGCTTAGGGTCGCGACGAAGTGGATGTCGGGGTTGCTGCCGAGGTGCGGGAATAACATTGGTTTCAGCAAGTTCACCTGACCCCTATAGACCTCTTGCAAGGCGACCACGTCGAGCCCCGCGTGTGTTCTGATCTCCTTCGCGATGCCGATCAAGTAGGCGGGGGAGAAGATCGGCCTACACGCGTGCGACTGCCCGCCGCGGATGTTCCACGTCATCACCTTCAGCTCGGGTGCTGGGGAAGGGGTGGGCGGAAACG
>DASQLL010000370.1:0-3929 GCA_035630035.1 Pyrinomonadaceae bacterium
TCGTAAAAGTCGCCGGTCACATGTGACCGGGGCTTACCAGCGAGGCTCGCGGTTGCCGCCACCGCCGCCGCCGCCGCCGTAGCCGCCACCGCCGCCGCCGCGACCACCGCCGCCGCCGCCGTAGCCACCACGACCGCCGCCGCCGCCGCCGCGACCGCCGCCGCCGCCGAAGCCGCCGCGACCGCCGCGATCTTCACGAGGCCTCGCCTCGTTGACCGTCAGCGCGCGACCGTTAACTTCCTTACCGTTGAACTGCGAGATGGCCGCTTGGCCCTCTTCGTTGCTCGACATTTCGACGAAGCCGAAGCCGCGCGAGCGGCCCGTGTCGCGATCTTCAACTACGGTCGCGCTTTCGACCGTGCCCGCCTGCGCGAAAAGCTCGCGCAAATCCTCGCTCGAAGTCTGGAACGAGAGATTACCGACATAGAGTTTCATTGACATAGACGTGTTCCTCTCCTTGTATCAGAGTACAGGAGTGTCTGAGAGAAGCTGCGAATCGAAGTGGCTTCGGTGTAACGGTGGGCAGCGAAGGCTCGCGTTCGGGCGCTCTTGAAGAGCGGCTTCTGTTGTTGAAAACGACCTACTCTCGAATCATCCCAAACGCCGCCGCAGAACTTAAGCACGTGGCGCATCACCGTTGATGCCTGAGAGAAGGACTAACCGCGCAATATGATGCACTAAAAAGGGTTCCAGTTGCAAGCCCTACGCGTCGGCGGGCCTTCGGCGCAAAGTCGCGCGAGCGCTATTTCGTCCGTCGAGAGCGAGCCTGCGGCCCGCCCGAAACGCTTCAATCCCCAGCCGTCAGACGCGCCGACGCGAGCGACGATTTGCTTCTACGCGAAGCGCGGTAGGCCGCGATACCTTCTCTTACGAGGGAGAACATAGGCTTGCGGTTCTGCGCGATCAGCTTGATCCATGCGAACTTGCTCATCTGCGGGAAGTAGATGCCTCGGAAGAAGAGACGTGAAATGAGCATACCCGCGCGATACTGAAACGGCGCGCGGCTGATCGAGCGGACGGCCTCGGCGTTCCTTTCGGGGCTGTAGGACGCCTCCCACGCGCGCCTCGTCTCCTGCCGCGCCTGCTCAATCGTCATCTTCAGAGGCGCGTGCGCCATCACGAAGGGCGCGAAGTCCAACCAGTGCTTCGGGCGCGCGAGCCGTCCGGCTTTCTCCAGACGGTCGTAGAGCGGCGTCGCCGGAAAGGGCGTGAGCTGGCCGAAGACGGGCAGGCCCGGCGGCCACGAGTGAATCTCCGCGAGCGTGCGCTCCGCCACGCCCGGCGTGTCGTTGTCCATGCCGAAGATGAAGGACGTGATGGCGTAGATGTTGCGCTGCGCTAATCGCTCAAGCACGGCCCTGTACTCGCCCGGCTTGCTGAAATTCTTGTTCACGTCGGCCATGTTCGCAGGGTCAATTGACTCCATGCCGATGAAGACCCACTTGCCGCCCGACGCATGGATGAGGTCAACAAGCTCTTCGTCCTTCAGAAGGTTCGCGCTGATCTGCGCCACCCACGGCACCTCCGCGCCAGCGGCGATGATCTCTTTGAGGAGCGACTTCAAGCGCTTCGTGTTGATGGCGAGGTTGTCGTCAATGAAGAAGACTGCGACCTGACCGCCCTCGCGCTTGGCGCGCGCCTTCAGGCGCACCAACTCCTCGATGACGCTCTCGTTCGAGCGGAAGCGTATCGAGTCGCCGAAGAATCCAGTGACGGTGCAGAACTCGCAACCGTAAGGACAGCCGCGCCCAGTCTCAATCGGCACGACGTGGAACGAGCCCCACCCGCCGCCCATGCGCCTGAGCGCCGGGCGCATGAAGTTCGGAACGAGGTTGAACTGGTTGAGGTCGAGCTTGTCCCAAGGGATGATCGGGTAGGGCTGCAAGGAAGGCTTGATGTCGTTGCCCTTCGCGTCGAGCGAGGGCTTGTAGACATCCTTCAGCTCGCCGCGCGCGGCGTCTTCGATTATCTGCGGCCAAGTCTCGTCGGCTTCGCCGAGCGCGATGGCGTCTGCGTGGCGCGTTCCGCCGTCGCGGCCCAGAGCTTCGTCGGGGCATTCCGTGACGTGCGGGCCGCCCATGACGACGGGGATGCCCGCTGCGCGCAACGCATCGGCGAAGCGGTAAGCCTTCGCGATCATGCGCGTCATCGCGCCGATGCCGACGAGTCCGACGCCCTGCTCGCGTGCGAAGCTGACAAGCTCGTCCTCGGTCATCGCGCGTGCGTTGCCGTCAATAAGGATCGTCTCGTGCCCTTCGGGCGTGAGCGCCTGAAGCAGGAACATCCAGAGGTGAGGCATGAAATTGCGTGTCACGCCGTTGTCAGGGTTGTAAAGTAGAATCTTCATCGCCGCTTTATTCCTTTAAAAATTTGGACGGGGGACTCACTACCCGCTTCGCGCGGGAGTGAAGAGGATAGGCAACAGGCGTCGAAGCGGAAGGAGCGGTTGTCACTCGATCCCGGTAACGAGGCGTTGACCGTCGGCGGAGACTATAACAGAGGTGTGATTCCTTAAACAAACATCCGCAAACCCGCTCAGGTTTTTACCACGGCCCCGCCGCAGCTAGAGCCTGCGCCCGCCGTGCATCCGAAACAGTGCGGGCCTGTCATTACGCGACGCCCGGCGAATTTCGCGGGGTCAAGCTCGGCGATTGTTCGCGGCAACTCCGGGGCAACGCCAAGCTCAAGCATCTGGTTGAAGTCGCAGTCGTATAGCCGACCTTCCCAGTCCACGCTCAAGAGGCTGCGGCACATCAGCGACTCGACCGCGCCCGGATTGAACGACTCGACGAGCTTTCGCATGTAGCGCTCTTCGTTACCCGTGCGGCGCAGGTAATCGAGAAAGCGTTTGATGGGCATGTTCGTGATCGTGAAGAGACGATTGAACGAAACGTCGTGCCTCGCCGCAAGCTCGCGCTTGAAGTCCGCTTCGATAGAGCTTTGATTCGGCGGCAGGAACGCCCCCACGGGGTTGTAGACGAGATTCAAGGTGAGGCCGCTCCCCTCGACGCCGTAGCCGACCGCGTTCAAGCGCCGGAGGGCGTTGATTGATTTATCGAAAACCCCGCGCCCGCGCTGCGCGTCCGTCTGCTGCTCAAGAAAGTATGGGAGCGAAGAGACGACCTCGACCGCGCTTGCGCGAAAGAACTCCGGCAGGTCGTCTTGGCCCGGCTCGAACATGACGGTCAGGTTGTGGCGCACGATGACGTGAGTGCCGAGCGAGCGCGCCTCGGTGACGAGATAACGGAAGGACGGGTTAAGCTCAGGAGCGCCGCCCGTGATGTCGAGCGTGTGGATGCTAACCTTGCGCGCGGCGGCGATGACCTGCTCGGCCACCTCGCGCGTCATGATCTCCTTGCGCGTAGGGGATGCGTCAACGTGGCAATGCTTGCACGCCTGATTGCAGAGCTTGCCGACGTTGACCTGCAAGGTCTCTATCGCATCGGCGCGCAAGAGGGCTGTCCCGCTCGCCGCAAGCTTCTCGTCGAAGTCGTAAAGCGAGAGCGGCGACGCGACTGGCCGGCTTTGTATGACGGGCAACCTTTGAGTCACTACATTGAAACCTTGTTGACCGAGTTATGCGCCTGAAGCCCGTGTATGAGCGCGGCCCCTCCGCGCAGAGCCGAAGCCATGTGTATGGCCTCGGTCATCTGCTCCATGTTCGACCCGGCTTCGAGACAGGACTGCGAGTAAGCGTCTATGCAGTAGGGGCACTGCAATGCATGCGCGACCGCGAGGCCGATGAGCGCCTTCTCGCGCCGCGTGAGCGCGCCCTCCTCCTGACACGCCTCGTACCACGCCATGAACTTCTCGAACAGGTCAGGTCGGTGCTGGCCCATCTCGCCGAAGCGCCCGAGGTCTTCTTCTTCGTAGTAGCTCATCTCCGTGCGATACTCCCGTCTGAAAGATTGAGGACGCAAGGATGAAGG
>DASQLL010000371.1:0-4590 GCA_035630035.1 Pyrinomonadaceae bacterium
TGGGGGCAGGTCGCCATCGGCGTCACGGCGCTCTTCGCCGCGCTCGTCGCCTCGCAGCAGAAGACCTTCGCCGATTGGCTCGCCGTGTGGCTCGTCGAAGCCGTCGTCTCGCTCGCCGTCGCGGGGTGGACGATGTATCGCAAAGCCCACGCGTCGGACACGCCTCTGCTCTCACAGCCCGGAAGAAAACTCATAATCAATCTCTCGCCGCCGATGTTCGTCGGCGCGCTGCTCACGATTGTCTTTTATCGCGCGGGGCTGACGGGGTCGCTGCCCGGCCTCTGGCTTCTGCTTTACGGCACAGGCGTCGTGACGGGCGGCGCGTTCTCTGTGCGGCCCGTCCCCGTGATGGGCTTGTGCTTCATGTTCGTCGGCGCGGGCGCTCTGTTCTGCCCCGCCGCGTGGGGCGACGCTTTCATGGCCGCGGGCTTCGGCCTGCTGCACGTCATTTTCGGACTCCACATAGCGAGGAATTACGGTGGCTAGACAAAACGCACTTGCGAAAGAAAAACAGCCGAAGGCGGGCGCGCAAAGCTCTCCGCAGAAGCTAGGCGCGGCGCAGCGGCGCACGACTAAACCGACCGACGGCCCGGCAGCGGCAGCCGAGCTTGATCGCCTCATACACGAACGAATCCGCCTCGCCATCGTCAGCGCCCTCGCGGTAAACGAATCGCTCACCTTCAACGACCTCAAACAACTCCTTAACACAACCGACGGCAACCTGAGCGTGCATGCGCGCAAACTTGAAGACGCGCAATACGTCGTCTGCAACAAGTTCTTCGACGGACGCACGCCCAAGACCGAGTACAAATTGACCGCGGCGGGGCGCACGGCGCTTGAGCGTTACCTCGGTCACATGGAGAGCGTCATCCGCGCGGCGCGCGGCGGGTGAGTCGGGCAAGCGGTATGCCCGATATTTTTTTTGCCCTGAGGCTTTGGATTGCAAAGGGCTTTACTTCTAGCGGGACGTCTAAGCGGTAGACGGGAGGGATCGTGATGAGAACTCGCGCGTGCGCGCGCAGGCGACGGTTACGGCGTCGCGTCGGGCTGAGGCTCGGGCTGCTCCTTATTCCTGTGCTCTTCTGGTCGGCGGTCTTCACGGCGATTGCGGGCTTAGGGCCAATGGAGCGCGCTGCCGGGCACGCTCCCGACGCGGCGCGGGTAGTTATCCCGGCGACGTGTTTGCTTCTGGCCGCGCTCCTCGGACTCCCGTACATAAGGGACAGAGGGTGGTCTTGAAAGGAGGGAAATGAGATGTCTATGAAGGCTATTCACGCTTTGCTAACTCTGGTGATCGGCTCCGCCGTGGGAGTCGTGTGGCTTCGAGCCTTTTGGCATCACGCCCGGCGTGTGCCCACCGCCATCGTCGCGGCGCCGATTGCCGCAGGTCTGCTGGGTCTCGGCCACTGGGTTGCCTACGACTTCGCCTTCGGCCACTGGGCGGGAGACTTTAGCCTTCTCCAAGCCATTTTCAACGTCGGCGTCGCAGTCGCGCTGCTCTACCGGCGAGGTTTGAGTACGGATGCGGCGCCGGCATGAAAATCCTTGGCATGAAAATCCTTGCGTCCGCCGCAAGCCGCAGCGCAACCGGGTTGATGAAGCGGAGGAACAAGCAATGAACTCGAACGTGAATCTAGCGTCGGCGGACGCGCGCTCGCCCGTGCTTCTAATCAACGAGAGCGACCTGCTGACGCGCTTCATCATCGGCCACGAGAACAGCCCTCTGCACAAGAAGACGGAGTTCAGGCTGTAGCCGTCGGGAGAATTCGCCGTGGAAGAGTTTGACGTTGTAGTTGTGGGCGCGGGACTCGCGGGGCTTCAGACGACGAAACTTCTGGCGCGGAGCGGCGTGCGCGTGCTTCTGGTTGATCGCAAGCGCGCGCTCGAAGCTTCGGTTCACACGACGGGAATCTTCGTCAGGCGCACGCTCGAAGACTTCGACCTGCCGGAGGACTGTCTCGGACAGCCCATCCGCCGCGTCACGCTCTACTCGCCCGCGCGCCGCGCGTTCACAATCGAAAGCGAGCACGACGAGTTCCGCGTCGGTCGCATGGGGCGGCTCTACGCGCGCTTGCTCGAAGAGGCTTCGCGCGCCGGCGCGGAGTGGTCTCCGGCGACACGCTACGTCGGGTTGGAGGACGCGGGCGCGCGCGGCTCTCAAGTTCTGCTTGAGCGCGCGGGCCTCATGCGGCGCGTTTCGGCGCGCTACGTCATCGGCGGCGACGGTGCGCGCTCGCGCGTGGCGCGCGACCTCGGACTCGACGAGAACCGCGAATGGATCGTCGGCGTCGAAGACGTTCTGGAAGGTGCGCGCATCGAGGGCTTGCCGCAGTTTCACTGCTTCATTGATCCGCGCATCGCGCCGGGCTACCTCGCATGGGTCGTGCACGACGGCGAGGAGACGCACGTCGGCGTCGGCGGCTACGCGGCGCGCTTCGACGCCGTGCGCGCTCTCGAAAACTTCCGCGAGGAGATGGGCGTGCGGTTCGATTTCAGCCGGGCGCGTCGGGTCGAGCGGCGCGGCGGGCGCATCCCCGTGGGCGGCGTGCTGCGCAAGATCGCGAACGCGCGCGGGCTGCTCGTCGGAGACGCGGCGGGCGCGGTGTCGCCTTTGACGGCGGGAGGTCTCGACCCGTGCATGCGCCTGTCGAGCCTCGCGGCGTCGGTCGTCACCGACTGCATCGCAGGGGGAGACGAGTCCGCGCTCGCGCGATATTCGGGCGAGAGTTTCCGCGCGCGCTTCGTCTCGCGGTTGTGGATGCGGCGGCTGATCTCTTCCGTCCGAAGCCCTCTGTTACTCGAAACGGCGTGCGCCGCGATGCGCCTTCCGCCGCTGGACGCGCTCGTGCGCCACGTCTTCTTCGGGCGCGGCTCGTTCCCCGATTGCGGAACGCAGGCTGCGGACTGCGGATTAAAAACGCCTCGCGCTTCGACAGTCGTACCCGCGGACTGAACGCGCTGACGACGAACAGCGCGCGCTTCATTGAGCAAGGCGGAAACCCGACCGTCAGGGAGGGTGTCGAATGCTGAACGCATAGACACCCTCCCTGACGGTCGGGTTTCCGCCTTAAAATCTCCCTCACGTTCAAGGCGTCGAGCCTGCGACGGGCGGGTAGGGGCGCACGACCTTGATGCGGTTGGCGAACTTCTCCGCGATCTTGTTCGAGATTTTCTTGCCGAACATGACGGAGCGCATCTTGCCGCTTGTTACGACCTCCATCGTGCGCGGGTCAATAACGCTGAAGGTGAAGCGGCGCGTGAGCGACTTGCGCGTGATCTCGATGATGAGGTCTGCGTCCGAGTCGTTGCGCGTGATGACCATGCCCCACGCCTGAAACTCCTTGCGCTTGCGAAGCGCGTCCTCGACCTCCTGCTCGCTGACGAAGACGCTGTCCGAGTGGACGCGTATGTAGCGCGCCCGTCGCATGACCGTCGCGATGTCTAAGACGCGCGGGCGCGCGGCCTCCTTCGACTCGCTCTCGCTCTCTTCGTCCTCATCCTTACTGTCGAACGGCGACTGCGTTTGCTTCTCGTCCTGCGTCGGCTGCCGCGGAGGGTTCTGCGCGGCGGCGGGGCGAACTTGTGCCGCGACCGAGGCGGCGAAGAGCAACGCGAGCAGGCAGGCCGCGAGAGCGCGCGCGAGGGCGCGTGATGGGGCGAGCGTGCGAGCGTCGCTTGATGCAATGCGCGGTGAACGAAAATTGTGCATGACGATCTCCTGATGAAATTCGTGCCGCCTGCCCTCGCCCGTGCGGCGAAACTAGAGCGACCGCTAGCAAAATAATTCAACCCGCCCGCGCGCACTGCTTGTCATGTGTCACTTCGATGATTGCCACAGGGTAAAGAAATATTTGAACGGCTTACACAGCCCCGCCGACTTAGCGCAGCACGTTGATTCGGCCCGCGCGCGGAGTCGCTGTTCGGACACAAGGCTACGTACTGTTTCAGTATGCGGACTCCGGCGCGGGTTCTATTTGATTACGAGTCGCGACGTGTGCGCCGACGGGCCGGATGCGTAAAGCGTCTGCGCGCAAAAGTTGCGGGCTCGCGCCCGCCCACGGTCTGAGATTTGCAAAACCGTCGTAGGAAGATGCTCATGCGCGCCACGCGCGTTGGGGGCAAGGCGGGAATTTAGTCGCGGGACATTTCGGGGGAGGCCGGGGTTGATGCGTGCGCTGAAGTTTTCGAGTTGGCTGCTGATAGTTTCGCTGCTTGTGCAGGTGTCGTGCGCCGGACTCGGCGAGCGCGGGTGGGCCGCGCGCAACCCGCCGCACTTCAACACGGGCTTCAACCTCTTCAGTCCCGAACAGGACGTAGAACTCGGCGAGGCGTCGGCTGAAGAGATCAAGCGGCAGACCACGGTGCTGCGCGACGATAGCACAACGGCTTACGTTCAAGGCTTAGGCGAGAGGATAGCTGCGGGCGCACCGGGCTATCGCTTCAACTACAAGTTCATCGTCGTCGCCTCGCAGGAGGTCAACGCCTTCGCGCTGCCGGGCGGCTACATCTTCATCAACACAGGAGCCATCGAGGCGGCGCGCAACGAAGGCGAGCTGGCCGGCGTTCTCGCTCACGAGATCGCGCACGTCG
>DASQLL010000372.1:0-18996 GCA_035630035.1 Pyrinomonadaceae bacterium
GCTGAGCGGGCGCGCGGCCTACATGCACGTCGGCGCGATGTTAGGGACGATCATGGCCGCCAACGTCTGGATGCGAATACTGCCCGCGCAGAGTCGCATGATCGCCGCGACGAAGGAGGGCCGGACGCCCGACGCCGCGGACGCGGCGCGCGCAAAGCTCCGCTCGAAGCACAACACATTTCTGGTCATCCCCGTAGTCTTCACGATGATAAGCAACCACTACCCCACCTCGACCTACGGGCGCGACTACAACTGGCTCATCCTCTCCGCGCTCGTCCTCGTCGGCTGGGTCGCCGCGAAGATAGTTCGCAGAGCCTAAAGACAAATGATGAATGCGGAATGATGAATGCGGAATGAAAGACAACTTGTCCTTCAATTCATCATTCATCATTCCGCATTCATCATTTCTTTAAGGGCCTTGCCTGCCCGCGCCGATGGGGTCGCCCGGAGGCGTGGGGAGCGGTGGCGTGCGCTTGCGCGGCTCTGCGGGGCGTGCGAGGAAGCGCTCGATCTCTTCGACGGTTAGGCGACGGTGCGCGGCAGCGTCCGCGGATGTGCTCGGCGCTTTCAGGCTCTCTGCGAGGCGTCGGAGCGCGTCGGTCGCGACAGCGCGCACTTGCGCCGCGGCGTCGGCATTGGCGGCCAAGTCCGTAAGGCGCGTGACAAGGAGGCTCTGCACGCCGCGCTGTATGGCGGCGTGGTACGCGTCGCGCGGCGCGGGTGCGCCCCACGTGCGCGCGACGAGCGCTTGGGCGACTTCGGCGAAATCGGGTCTCGTGCGGTCGTGCGCGTTAAGCTCGACGAGTCGCGCGGCGCGGCGCGGCTCGAGCAGTCCCGTGAAGGCGAAGTCGGCGGCTATCGTCGCGGCGGTGACGGGGTCGAAGACAGGGTCTGTGCGCTTCGTGAAAAACTCCTGCGTGCCTCCCTCGTAACCGAACGCGCGCGGAGGGATGAGCGCGAGTATGCGCGGCGGGACTGCAAGCTCCTCAACTTTAATCGTGTCGAGGATGGCGGCGAGCGCGTCGCGCTGCCTCACGGCGGGCACGACCTCAAACACGCGCGCGGGACTCGGCCCGGCGTCGGTCTTCACGGCGTAGGTGTAGTAAACCCCGCCGACCGTTTTGACGGCGGCCTGAAGCTGGTAGCGATGGTGCAGGTAGAGCGGGAGCAGCTTTGCTTCCAGAACCGAGAGCGGCGTGCCGCGCGGGATGTTCCCCAATCCGAACTGATTGAGGCCGATGCGCCGCACTTCCATCTCGTGACGGAGCATCGCGACGGGGTCGTCGCCGTTGTCCCACAAATTCGCGAGCGGATGCGCCGCGCCCGCGGGCCGCGCGTCCGCGTCGGCGATGAAGAGCATCCCGTCGCGCATGCCCTCGCTCACGATTTTTTCAAGCTCGGCAGTTTCGTCCGCGCCCTGCGCGAATTGCGCGTAGGTGAACTTGATCGCGAACTTATCGTAAGCGCCGACGCCGACGCCGTATGCGTTCGACAGATCGAGCTTGCCGTTCTTTATCTCGACGAGAGGCGCGGGATAGTCCATTACGGAGGCGCGTCCGTATGTGCTTGCGGCGAAGTTGTGCGCGAGGCCGAGCGTGTGGCCGACCTCGTGCGCGGCGAGCTGGCGTATGCGCGCGAGCGACATGCGCGCCGCGTCAACCGAGGGGTCGAGCTGCGCGAGGTACTCAGCATCGGGCGACGCGCCAAGCTCACATTCGCCCCACGGTGCGCCCTTCCCCAGCGCGCCGCGCTCGAACGACGGAACCAGCCCCGTGCCGAGCAGGTTATCTTGCCGTATGCGTTGAGAGTCGAGCGTGACGTTGCCCTTGATGATCTCGCCCGTGCGCGGGTCGGTAATGCTGCTACCGTAAGCCCAGCCACGTGTGGAGCGATGCACCCAGTTGATAACGTTGTAACGCGCGTCCATAGGGTCTGCGTCCGCCGGAAGTATCTTCACCTGAAAGGCGTTGCGGAAGCCCGCGGCCTCGAACGCCGCGGCCCACCACGACGTGCCCTCTACGAGCGCGCTGCGGATGGGTTCGGGCGCACCTCCGTCAACGTAATAAATTATCGGCCTCACGGCCTCGCTCGAAGCCGCGCCGGGGTCTTTCTTCTGCAAGCGGTGCCGCACTATCCAGCGCTTCTCAATCGGCTCGGTGAATGGCGAGGCGTAGTCGTAGAACTCGACGGCGAACGCGCCGACGCGCGGGTCGAGTCGGCGCGGCGCGTAACCCGCTTCCGGCAGCTCTACAAGCGAGTGATGCTCGCGCACGGTCAGCGATTGGGGCGACGGCACGGTCTCGCGGACGAGCGGGCCGGTGTTGCCCTCGGTCGTGAAGGTCAGCATGACCTCGACCTCCGTGTTTTTGGGGAAGGCTTTCGTGCGCGGCAGGTGAACCGCGCTGCGCGATTCGTCCAAGCGATACTGCCCCTGATTCGACTCGCGCAGGCGGTCGGCGACGCCGTGCGAGTCGCGCACGAAGAACGAGGTCGCGTCAACAAGCACGCGCTCGCCGTCCACGGCCTCGACCTTAAAGCCCCAAAGGACGGAGCGCGCGAACGATTCTTCGACCGCGCGACGCTCGGCCTCGTCATTCGTTAGCGCGCGGTAGCGATAGTTCGGCTCGACCATCAGAACCTTCGGCCCCACGCGCTCGAAATGCACGACGTGCGTGTCGCCTAGCTGCCCGCGGTCGAGTCCCAGAGGGTTCGAGCCGACGCCCGTCGGCAGCGAGACCTGATAAAGAAACTCCTGACGGAAGCGCGAGATTTCCAACAGCAGCTTTCCCGTCTCGACGTCCCAGTAGAGCGGGAAGTAGCCGTCGAGTTTTTGCAGTCCGCGCGTGCGGTCGCCGATGGACTTGCGCTCGGCCTTCTCCTGCGCCGCGGCGGACGAGAGCGCGACGAGCGCGATGATGAGCGAGAGAAATAAACGTCGCATGATTGTTCTCCGAAACCGACGAGTCCGATTTAGTGTCTGCCCTGCACCCTTGAACGTAAGGCATGGGGGCAATTCACCGCAGAGGCGCAGAGGGCGCGGAGGAAGCGCAGAGAGTTGAGTATTCCTCCGCGTGAACTCTGCGCCCTCTGCGCCTCTGCGGTGAATGTATCTAACACAACACTCAAGCTAAATATTCAAGAACTACCTTCGCTGGTTCGCCAGCGCGCCCTGCACGAAGCCTGCGGCGTCGCGCTTGAGCTGCGCGAGCGCGCCGCGGTCTATGTACATCATGTGCCCGGCCTCGTAGTAGGTCGTCGTCACGTTGCCGCGCAAAGAAGGGTCGAGGCCCATGTGCCTCAAGGTGTACTGCGTCGCGAAGTAGGGCGTGGCGAGGTCGTAGAAGCCGGAGGCTACGAAGAGTTTCATGTAGGGGTTCTTGGCGAACGCGCTACGCATCGCCTCGCTCGTGTCGGCGTAGGAGTTGTCCGAGCCGAAGTCCCAGCGCCCGATGCCGCCGCCGAGGATGAAGTATTCGAGGTCTGACTTGAAGCCAAGCTCGCCGCGCACGTAGTTGTTGAAAGTCGCGGTGTACGGCGGTCGAATCGCTGCGAGACTCGGATCGAAGTCGGGCGTCTCGGAGACGGCGAGTGCGTCCATGCCTTTGAAGCGTCCGTCGAGACGCCCCACCGTTCGCTTCTCGTCGCGCAAAAGCTCTTTGTCGAAGCGTTGAATCTCGATGCGTAGCTCGCTGTTGTCAATGAACTTTTTGTCGAGGCCGGTGTAGCGGTTGAGACGGTCAATCACTTCCTGTCGCTCCGAGGGTGTGAGCTGGTCGCCTTTGGCGAGCGCGACGGTGTAGTCGGTCGCGGCCCAACGCTCGACCTCGGCGAGAGTCTTTCGCAAGTCGCCCTGTAAGTCCGCCGGGAGCTTCTTGTGATACCAAGCGATTGCGGTGTAGGTCGGAAGGAAAAGAACGTAGGGCAGGTCGTTGCCGCGCGCAAAGCGTGCCGTCTGAAAGCTGAGAATCGTAGAGATGAGAAGGATGCCGTTGAAGGCGACTCCTCGGTCAACGAGGTAGCCCGAAAGCCCCGCGGCGCGCGTCGTGCCGTAGCTTTCGCCGACGAGGAAGAGCGGCGAAATCCAACGCTCGTTGCGCGTCAGATACAGGCGTATGAACTCGCCGACCGACGCTATGTCGCCCTGTAGTCCGAAGTAGCGGTTCGCGAGATCGGGGCGCGCGGCGCGGCTGTAGCCCGTGCCGACCGGGTCAATGAAGACCATGTCCGTAAAATCGAGCCACGTCTGATCGTTGTCAACAAGTCGGAAAGGCGGAGGCGGCATCGCACCGTCGTCGAGCATCTCGACGCGTCGGGGCCCCAGCGTGCCGAGGTGTAGCCACACGGACGAGGAGCCGGGGCCGCCGTTGAAAGAGAACATGAGCGGGCGTTGCGAGCGGTCGCCCGCGCCGTCCGCCGTGTAGGCCATGTAGAAGATGCGCGCCTCCGTATCGCCCGCCGCATTCTTGAGCGGCATCATGCCGGTCGTCACGGTGTAGCGGAGCGTGCGATTGCCGACACGGATGTCGTGCTTCGTGACGACGGGCGGGCTGTCCGTCATCGCCGCGTCTCTCTCGGCAGGCCCGCCGGTCGCGCCGCCGCGCGCGGCGGAAGAAGTTTGCGCGCCGGCGGGACGATAGGCGGCTCGCGCGGCGGCGATCAGTTCCGGCGTCGCTCCGGCGTCGCGCAATTCCTGCTCGACCGCGGGCGTCACCTCAAAGTCAACGCCGCTCTCGCGTATGGCCGCTATCAACTGCACAAGCCCCGCGTCTCTGCGTTCGGGCGCGAGCGTGCGGAGGAACGAGAGGATGCTCTCCTTCGTGATGGCCGCCCTCGATTGAACGGGCGCTACCGTCGCGCCCGGCGGCGATTGCGCGGCGATTGTGAGCGGCACAGGAATGCAGAGCGACAGGACAAGCGCGGCGACTGCAATTGACCTCTTGAGACTGGCGGACGGACGGACTCGCATCGGCGTTGTGTGAACCTCCTCGCGAAATGTGCAAGAGTGAACGTCAAAAGATATAGAGCGGCGAAAGAGACTAACTCACTTGGCGTCGCTTGCAAAACTTTTAATCACGCGCGGGCGGCTCGGTGGACAGGCAGAAGTCTTCGCCGTGGAGCCAGCACGCCTCGCCCGCTTCGTGCGCGTCGCGGCGTAGCGAGCGCACCGCAGGGAAGTTGCCGCGCATCAACGCCTCGCGCAGTCGAGTGTTCGCCGCCTCGTCGCGCGAGCCGACGCACGGGAAGATCGCCACCGGCGAGAGGATGCGCGCGGCGTAAGCGTCGCCCTCGCGCCTCACCTTCAGCATGAAGCCGCCGCCGCCTTCGACCTGATTGCGCGCGACCGTGAGCGGCACTATCAGACGACCGCCGTCGTTCAGACCGTCGAGCCAGACGGCGCGCGGGTGCGTCGCTCCCGCGTTGACGAAGATCGCGTCCGAGGGGCCGGGGTCGTAGTCGCCTCCGTCGGCGCAGACGACCTCGACGTTCGGAAGGCGCGAGAGGTTCGCGCTCGCTCGCGCGGCCAAGCCCTCGTCAAGCTCGACGCCGACGACGCGGCCCACAGGCCCCACGGTCTCGGCGATGATCGCGGTGTAGTAGCCGACTCCGCAGCCGACGTGCGCGACGCGCTCGCCTCCGCGCAATTCCAGCGCGTCGAGCCAAGCGGCGAGCGAGCTGGGCTGGCCGTTGTTCAGTCGGCGCGCGGCGTCAATGGCGACGAGGACGTTGTGATACAGGTGCGCGGGGTCGGCGTCCGGCGTCGTGCGGTAGCCGTCGCCCGGCGAGCCGGCTTGCGCCATGCCCTGCCACGAGTCGGGCGTCGCGATCTGCCACGGCCCCGCCCCGAGATAGTCTTCGCGCCGCACGCGCGCGAACGCTTCGGCCAAAGCCTCGGTCTGGATGTTCGAGACGGCGCGAATCTCCTCGGCGTAAAAGCGTCGCAGGTCTTCAAGCTCCATCGGTTTCTCCACGCGGTCTCGCCGATTCTTAATCTACCGCGAGGCGGAAATCAAATCTTTGTCGCGCGCGGGCGATGAAGGTAATGCTGCCAGAGCATGCGCGCGGCGACCGAGCGCAGCGGCCTCCAGCTTTCCGCAAGCTCTTCCAGCTCACGCGCCGAAGGACGCGCGGGCAGACGCTTGATCTCCTGCGCCGCTATCTGGAGCGCGAGGTCGCCCGCCGGAAATGCGTCCGACCTTCGGAGCGCGCGCAGCAGATACATCTCCGCCGTCCACGGCCCAACGCCTCTGAGACTCAGGAGCTTTGCGCGCACCTCGTCGTCCGTTTCAAGCGCGAGCGCGCCCAAGTTAAACTCGCCCGATTCAATCGAGCGCGCGAGGCTTCTCACGTACTCAACCTTCTGCCGGCTGAAGCCTACTCCCCTCAGCGTCGCGTCATCGAGCGCGAGCAGACTCGCGGACGTGAGCGGCGACGCGGCGGCGAGCAGGCGGTCGAAGATGGCGCGCGCAGAGGCGAGCGACACCTGCTGTCCGAGCATGATGTTGACGAGCGTGGCGAAGCCCGGCTCGCGCTCGAACAGCGCGGGCGTGCCGAACGCCTCCGCGACGGGCGCGAAGTCGCGGTCGAGACTTGCCAGTTGCGACACGGCGCGCTTGAGCGACGCCTCGGTCAGCGGTCGCGTCTCTTTCGTCGAAGCTTTCGCGGATGACGACATAGATTGATGGCTTGAAACAGTTCGGGAAGCCACGAAGTGGCGAGATATAAAAGCCCGTGGCAACGCCACGGGAATCGAGCCGTCAACATCTTTCCTAGCCCTGAAAGGGCGGCATAAATTATTTCGCCCTTTCAGGGCTACCCGATTTGTATCCGGCTTGATTCCTGGGGCGTTGCCTCAGGCTTTTACATTCCGCCACTTCGTGGCTTTAAAACTGCTTCTGAAATCAACGACGGCGGCGCTGTTTGGAACGAGGCGTGCGCGCCGCGACTTCATCTCTGTCAGCATGAATCTCATCATCATCCATGCCGTCGCCGCGCGCGTCCTTCCCCTCTCTGCGCTCGTCCTCTTCGCTTTCGGCTTCTTCGGCCTCCGCGTTGATGCCAAGCTTCAGCGCGTCGAAGGCGGGCAGGCGCGCGGCCTCCGGCATGGGCGAACATGCGCGCCGCGCATCTGACGTTTCATGCGAACGCTCCCTCCGATAGAAAGTCAGAAGTCAGAACGCTGAAGGATGAACTGAAAGACAAGCTGCTTCTACTTCATCGTTCAGCGTTCTGACTTCTGACTTTTATTTCCGCGCTCGAACCGTCACGAAGATCGTGCCCTCGCCGGGGCGCGTGACGAGCAGGAGCAAGGGCCGCTCGCCCGCGTCGCGTATCGCGGTGCGGAGGTCTTCGATTGATTTGACGGGCCGGCGGTTCGCCTGCTCGATCAGATCGCCCTGCCGCAAGCCCGCGCTCGCCGCCGGGCCGGACGAATCAACGCCGGTGATTACGAGTCCCTGCCTGTCTTCGGGCAGGCGCAGGCGCGCGGCCATCTCAGGCGTGAGCGGCGTGACGTTGATTCCGAGCCTGCCGCCCTCGCCCTCGTCCTCGCCGCCGCCGTCGTTATCATTACGCTGCTCGCCGCCGCCATCGCTTAGCTCGCCGAGCGCGACTTTCAACTGCTGCTCGCGTCCGTCGCGCAAGATTGTGAGCGTAACCTCCGCGCCGGGCTGCGTGCCCGCGACAAGATTGCGAAGCTCGTTCGCGTCGCTGACGGCGTTGCCGTTGATGGCCGTTATCACGTCGCCGCGCTCGACGCCCGCGCGCTCCGCCGCGCCGCCCTTCTGCACGTTGCTGACGACGACGCCGCGCGCCTCCTTCATGCCCAGACCCTGTGCGATGTCTTCCGTCACGGCCTGCACGTAGACGCCGAGTTGCCCGCGCCGCACCTTGCCTTTGTTGATGAGCTGCTCTGTGACCGAGCGCGCCATGTTCGAGGGGATTGCGAAGCCGATGCCGATGTTGCCGCCCGAAGGCGAGAGTATCTGCGAGTTGATGCCGACGAGATCGCCCGCCGCGTTGACGAGCGCGCCGCCTGAGTTGCCTTGATTGATCGGCGCGTCGGTTTGTAGAAAATCTTCAAAGCTTCCGTCACTGAGTCCCGTCCGACGCCCCTTCGCGCTGATGATGCCCGCGGTCACGGTCTGACCGACGCCCAAGGGGTTGCCGACGGCCAGAACGATGTCGCCGACGCGAACCTTGTCCGAGTCGCCGAGCGTGAGCGCGGGCAAATCCTTCGCGTCAATCTTCAAAACGGCGAGGTCGCTCGGCGGGTCTGAGCCTACGAGCTTCGCAGGGAAGGTGCGCTTGTCCGTCAGCTCGACGATGATCTCTTCCGCGCCGTCAACGACGTGATGGTTCGTCACGATGTAGCCGTCGGCGCTTATGACGACGCCGGAGCCGAGGCCGCGCTGCCGGGCGTCGGGCCTTTGCCGCGGCTGCGGGGCGCGGTCGCCGAAGAAGTCTCGCAGCGATGGGTCGTCGAAGAAAGGATGCTGCTGCGGCGCGCGCACCCTTCGCTCCGAGCGAATCGTCACCACGGCTGGCGCGACGCGCGCCACAACGTCCGCGTAAGAGTTGTGCTCGATTGAAGCTGTGGCCGCACCGCCCGACGCGGAGGGCTGCGGCAGCGTGAACTGCTCGCGCCTTCGACAGCCCGCGAGCGCGAGCGCGAGCGTCAGGATCAACAGAACATAATTGCTTGCTCTCTTCATCATCTCACCTCGAAAAATCTTTCGATGCGTTCCTGTGCGTGGATCACGCTCGTGCGCCGCGCCCGTCTCTGATTGCACACCGACGCGGCCTTCGCGCGTGTGATCTCTATGCCATCACCTGACGAAACTTTTGCACGGAGAATACAATTTTACGCGCCGCCGTTGCAAAAGTCGCCGCTGGGTCTGATGGAACAAGAATCAGCCGACCGGCGTTCAATGTGCTTCGAGACTGCGTTAGAATCCTTTTCCGAGACTTACAGACATTGACGACTCGCGCTCTTACAGCCGGAAGGTTTCTGTCGCTCCTCGCGGCGCTCGCGCTCCTTTTCCAGAGCTGCGCCACCGCGCCGCCGCGCGCGGTCTCCGGCTATCCCGCCACAAACGCAAATCCGCCACACACGGCCAACACGTTCGACGAGTATATGCGCGCGGATTTCGCGCCCGCCGACGGCTTCGACTTTCCATTCGGCGACGGCGAGGGCGGCGGCGCGTACACAGACCTCGCGAGCGGTAAGCGGCACGATGGCTGGTACGTCGCGACGCGCTTCGCCGAAAGTTACAGCCTTGGGCTTCACACGGGCGAAGACTGGAACGGCGCGGGCGGCGGCGACACAGACTTGGGCCAGCCCGTCTACGCCGTCGCGAACGGTCGAGTCGTCTTCGCCGCAAACTGCGGCAGGCTCTGGGGCAACGTCGTCATCATCGAACATTTTTTTTATGAGAACCACGAGCGGCGGCGCGTTCGCTCGCTCTACGCGCACTTAAGCGAGATAAAAACGCGCGAGGGGCAAGAGGTGCATAGGCGACAGCTCATCGCGACCGTCGGGCAAGACCCGGAGAAACTTTTCAACGCGCACCTGCACCTAGAGCTTCGCTGGGACGAGACTCTGCCGCCGACCTACTGGCCCTCGTCCGACGGCAAAGACGCGGCGTGGGTGCGCGAGCATTACGCCGAGCCTTCCGCCTTCATACGCTCGCACCGAAAGCTACACGTGCCGCAGGGCGAGAGCGCGCTCGCCCTCGTCTCGCAACAAATTTACAAAATGCGTCTCTACAGGGGCGGGCGCGTCGCTGGCGAGTACGACGTGAGTTTCGGGCAGGGCGAAGGCGAGAAGCGCGTCGAGGGCGACAACAAGACGCCGAAGGGCATGTACTTCGTCATCGAGAAGCGGCGCGGAGAGTTCCCCGGTGAGTACGGCGCATACTTCGGCGGCCACTGGATCAAGATCAACTACCCGAACCGCTTCGACGCCGCGCGCGGACGCGCCGACGGCCTCATCAGCCCCGCGCAGGAATCGAAAATCGCCGCCGCGTGGGACAAGCGCGCGCCGACGATTGAGACGACGCGACTCGGCGGCGGCATAGGCTTCCACGGCTGGGCGCGCGAGTGGCCGAACGACGGCCCGCGCCATCTCTCTTGGGGCTGCGTCGTCCTCCACCTCTCCGACATAGGTAAGTTCTACGACGGGCTACCCGAAGGCGCGATGGTCGTCATCTTTTAGTTAGTTACCACCTTAACAACAGGGCCAATCCTATACCCAGTACCATCAGTCCAACTCCATCTATGGGAAGCGGACTCCCTCGTCGGCTGAGAATAATCACAAGATTAACGATGTAGATGACAGCGCCAATCAAGAATATGATCGTGCCGACACCCAAGCGTCCTAATTCAGGCATGATAGTCCTCCCGCATTCAGCAGCCAGTACGTTCCAACAACCATCGTGATCTATTCTAACGATAGTTGAAGGCTTGCGATCTTGTCACCCTTTGCAGGGGTGATATTGTCATCCGCATCCTCAAAAGCGTGCGTCGGATACAGGTCATCGTCAGACCGCTCCTGATTCGGCCTTACTCGACCCATTGAGTCAGCCACGTTGCGAACGCGAGCCAAGCCTGCGTGCCGCCGATCAACAAACGCAACGGTTGCGATACGACTATCAGCAAACCGCCCCAAACAGTAGCGCGGTGAAAGCGCCCGCGCGTGGCGAGGTCGTAGTAGGGGCGGGGTGTCAATAAAAATAGGGCAAGAGCCGAAGCCCTCACCCTTCTTCTGTCGCTGCCACGTCGCTCGCGCCGGTGTGAAGGCCACTTCTTCCCGCCCTTCCTGTCTGGCACGTACACAAGCAAATCCCCGATCTAACATGCCGCCTATTACCCCTGCAATGCTCTGGCTTCGTCTTTGTCGTCGAAAGCGCTATGCAGATGCACCGGCTCAGCTTTCGCTTTGCGCAGGCGCAGGTTCAAAATTTCGACGAGCACTGAAAACGCCATCGCAAAATAGATATAACCTTTCGGGATGTGCTGGTCTAAACCTTCGGCAATCAGCGTGACGCCGATGAGAATCAGGAACGACAAGGCGAGCATCTTGATCGTCGGATGTTTTTGGACAAACGCGCCGATGCTGCCCGCAAAAGCCATCATAAAAATGATGGAGACGACCACCGCCGCAATCATGATCCAGAGATTATCAACCATCCCGACCGCCGTTATCACCGAATCGAGCGAGAAAACCATGTCGAGCAGCGCAATCTGGATCAGAACGCCGACAAACGACGGATAAATTTTCGCGGACTTATGACCTTCTTCGCCTTCGAGTGAGCCGTGAATTTCGTGTGTGCTTTTCGCCAATAGAAATAGACCGCCGATGAGCAAAACCAGATCGCGCCCCGATATTTCCTGTCCGAAAATGGTAAACAAAGGCGCGGTCAAACCGATCACCCACGTCAAAGAAAAAAGCAAAATCACGCGCATCCCAAGTGCCAGCCCTAATCCGGTATAACGCGCTTTCGGTTGTTGTTCGGGCGGCAACTTGCCCGCCAAAATCGAGATAAAAACGATGTTGTCAATGCCGAGAACGAGTTCCAAAAGCGTTAAAGTTAAAAACGCAATCCAGATTTGCGGGTCAGCCAGCCATTCCATATTTGAAATCTCCTTTAAGCAATTGTTTAGATACCACCGTCCGCCTCGGCCCTCACTCGCGGCGCTGTTACGCGCTTGGATTTAGCTATTTGTGTGTTCGAGTTTTTCCGCCCGATGTTCGAGTCGCCCCACGAGCGAAAGAATAACCAGAGCGAAAAAAGTGCTAAGCAGCGCCACTCCCAAGCTGCCCAATCCGACGGCTACCCCGATGGCTGCCGTCATCCAAACGCCGGCAGCCGTCGTAAGCCCCTGTATATCACGTTCCTCATTCAACTTGAGGATGGAGCCAGCCCCGATGAAACCGATGCCGGTAACAATGCCTTGAATGACGCGCGACAGCCCGTCTGAAGACATGCCGACCCCTGAGCACGCCAGAACGAAGACGGCTGTGCCGAGGCTGACCAACATGTGCGTTCGCAACCCCGCCGGCTTGCCCGCCTTCTCCCGCTGCCCCCCCACAATCGCACCGAGCAGCGTGGCGGCTATCAGCCGGATAAGCACATGTACCAACTGCCTCGCGTCTGGCAGCCCGGAGGTTAGTTCCTCCCAGATGATATCCATTAACAGTTCTCCCTAACACTAATGCGACCAAGGTTGGTTTAGCAACCTAACTTTGAATTGTACGGCGATTTCGCCGCGTTAATTTTTTCATCGGGCGATATTGCCGTTTACTCCGGCCACGCGCGTGACATTATGCGCCGCGCCCGCTCTCGTAAGCCAGTTTTTCTTTCACAGCCTCGCTTAACTACTCAGCTCACTTCGGACTGCCCACGCGTGGCATGCGTGGAAGCACGACCGCTCCGCCTCCGTCGCCGGCAGCCAATGTAGCTCGTGCTCGCACGCGCCGACGCGCGCCTCGTCCGCGAACTCGCCCGCGAAGAATGTCGCGTGCATTCTGTAATGCCGCTTGTCCGCGGCGGAGTAGAAATACTGTACGGCCTCGCCCACCTTGCGTGTCAGCCGCACGCCTCGCGCCAGTTCCTCTCGAACCTCGCGGACGATTGTCTCCTCAGGCGCGTCTCTCGGCGGTCAGCTTGCGTTCGCGAAAGAACAGGAACAGAGGCAGGCCCAGCGACACGCCGACCAGCAGCGTGCAGAGCGCGTAGACCCAGAGTCTCTTCATCCCGCGCCGACGCCCCTCGGAGAAGACGAAGAGTAGAAGCACCAGAGCCGAGACGATAACGTCCGTGCCGAAAAACGCGGAGACGTTGTTCTGGAAAAGCTGCCTGAACAATAAGGGCACGTCGAGTCCGTGCGTCGCCAGAAAAGGAAAGAGGTACGAGAGCGGCAGAAACGCTCCGAGGATTGCCGCGACGAGATAGAGCCATTGCATGATCGTTCCCCCGGCCAACATTTTCGCCGTTAAGCTTCGCAACGTGTCGGTCTACTCTTAACGCTTTCCGTCATAGAACTCAATGCTTGTGCGGCGTGCTATGATTCGACAACTTCGCGCTTCAAATTCCCCTTTGATGAGGCCGGGACAATGAACAAACTAACGTTAGTCCTCGTCGCGCTCCTTATCTTCGCCGCGCCGCCCGTCTCGTTCGCGCAGACGCCGCGCGCGCGCTCCGTGCGTCCGCGCGTTGACAGGCGCAAACTCGCCGAGCGCGTGCGCGCGGAATTTCTGCACGCGTGGAATGGTTACAAGCGGTACGCATGGGGGCACGACGACCTGCGGCCTCTCACCAAAACTTTCCACGACTGGCACGAGCAGCCGATTCTTATGACGGCGGTTGACTCGCTCGACACGATGATTCTGATGGGGATGAAAGAGGAGGCGGACGAGACGCGTCGGTTCATCGTCGCCAACCTGTCCTTCGACAAAGACATCTACGTGCAGAATTTCGAGATCACAATACGCCACCTCGGAGGACTCCTCTCCGCGTACCAACTGACCGGCGACAGACGCCTCCTCGCGCTCGCGGAAGACTTGGGCACGCGCCTGCTGCCCGCGTTCGACTCGCCGACGGGGCTGCCCTACAGGTTCGTGAATCTGAAGACCGGCAAGGTGCGCGACGCCGTGACCAACCCCGCCGAGTCGGGCACGCTGCTCGTCGAGTTCGGCACGCTCTCGAAGCTCACGCGCAAAGATGTCTTCTACGACAAGGCGAAGCGCGCGCTCGTCGAGACTTACAAGCGGCGCTCCGCAATCGGACTCGTCGGAAGCCGCATCAACGTCGAGACGGGCGAGTGGGTTGGCAAAGACAGCCACTTGAGCGGCGGGATTGATTCCTACTACGAGTACCTTCTGAAGTGCTGGCTACTGTTCGGCGACCGGGACTGCAAGCGCATGTGGCTCGAAGGCATCGCGGCGGTCAACAAGTACCTTGCCGACGAAGTCGCCGGCGAGCTTTGGTACGGCCACGCCGACATGACGAGCGGCGCGCGAGGGGCCACAACCTTCGGCGCGCTCGACGCATTCTTCCCCGCCGTCCTCGCGCAATCCGGCGACATCAAGCGCGCGCGCCGCCTGCAAGCGTCCGCGTTCAAGATGTGGACGGCCAACGGCATCGAGCCGGAGCGTCTGGACTACCGCACGATGAAGATCGTGCGCGCCTCGTACCCCTTGCGCCCCGAAATCGTCGAGTCGGCTTACTACCTCTATCAATACACGGGCGACGCGCAGTATCTTCGTATGGGCGAGACGATGTTCGAGGACTTCGTCCGTCATTGCAGGACGGAGGCGGGCTACGCATCCCTCAAGGATGTCGTGACGAAAGAGAAAGAGGACGAGATGCAGAGCTTCGTCCTCGCCGAGACGCTGAAATACTTTTACCTACTGTTCGCGCCGCCCCGCACGCTCAACTTCAAAAAGGTCATCTTCAACACCGAAGCGCACCCGATTAAAAAGAGTTGGTAGCGTCGCCGCTTGGGCGTCGGCCTCGCGAAGAGTCGGCTTTCATCGAAGCGTTCTGATGTACAATTGAGCCGGAGAAGAGTCGTTTTATGAGGGAAATTCAGGTTAGAAAATTTAAGTTGCGCGAGCCGGACGGCGCGGAGGATTTGAAAGACAAGTCTCCGCAGCAGCTAGTCGGAATGATGTGGCAACTCGCGCTCGACGCGTGGGCGTTCAAGGAAAATCTGAATGCTGAACCCAGACTTCAGAGACATGTTGTCGTGCTTAATAAACGAGGACGCTGAGTTCATCGTCGTCGGCGCTTACGCCCTCGCCGCGCATGGATTCCCCCGCGCCACGGGCGACATAGATATCTGGGTCGGCAGCAGCCCCGACAACGCCCGGAGAATAATGCGCGCAATAACGAGGTTCGGCGCACCCGTCACCGATATCTCCGAAGAAGATTTTCTATCCCCCGACACAGTCATCCAGTTGGGCGTCGAGCCGTGCCGGATTGACGTGCTCACAAGCATTGACGGCGTCGAATTCGGCGAAGCGTGGAAAAGAAGGGTGAGCATCAACGTCGCCGATCTTGAGATACACGTTTTGTCGAAGGCCGACTTACTAAAAAACAAGTTGGCTACAGGCCGGGACAAGGATCAGGGAGACATAGTCTGGCTCAAAAAGAATCTTGGCGATGACGCCTGACAAATTAACGAGCCGCGCAAGCGATGGAAGAAGGTAGCCAGTGACAAGCGCAGAGAGCGCAGCCACCGGCCACCTTCTTCCGTTCCTTACGGAGATTCCTGTTCGTCTTCCGACGGCCCGGCGGACGCAGCCGCGCCGGGCGAGGGCTTGATGATTACTGCTGGGATGTCGGAAGTTCGGACGAGGTTGTTGAAGTTCTTCAGGTCGCTCGACATTACCTGAGCGAGCCGCTGCAACTGCGCGTCAATCTTCGCGGCCAGCTCGTCGTAGAGCGCGTAGGACTGCTCGGTGGGCTGCGCGTCCGCGCTGCCGACGATGCCGCCCAAAGCGGCCAGCTTGTTGTTGAGCCTTATGGGGAAGTTCAGAGGGTCTTGACTGCTCTGGTTCTTCGTCTGGTAAAGCTCCTCCTCGACTGCCGTCAGCTTCGCGCTCAGCCCGCGTCCCGCGTCGAGGACGGGTTTCGCGTTGGGCTGGTCGGCGGCGCGCTTCAGAAGATCGTCTAGCTGCCGCTTCACGTCGCGTATCTGCGCGACGGCGTTGTGCGTCTCCGTCAGCTTGTCGCGAATCTTCGAGAGCAAAGCGAACTGCTTCGCGAACTCTTCCTGCGTCGTCTGTAGGCGCGGGTCTTTCTTTATCTCGAAGGGCTGCGTAAGAGTCTTTCCGTCAACCGTGAGCCGCACCGTGTACGCGCCCGGCATGGCGCGCGGGCCGCGCACCTCGCCCGACCAGAGGATCATGCCGGGGAAGCGCTCCGCGTCCGCGTAGCGCATGTCCCACACGAAGCGGTTTAGCCCTTGCACGGTCGTGATGCGCGGCTCGCGCGCGCCGCCGAATCGCGAAGACTCTTCGCCCGTGGGCGCTTCGGGCTGTTCGGGCGGCGTCTGCACCTGCGCGGAGCCGGGCGCGGTCGAAGTCCCCTGACGGCCCGCGACGCCTCCCGCCTCGGAGGGCGTCGGCGTCGGGGTCGGCTGTGGACGCGGCGCGCGCGCCGTGAACTTGCGTACGGACTTGCCCGCGGGGTCTATGAATTCGAGCGTCACGTCGGTCGTCGGCCTCGACTTGAGGTAGTAGTGGACGACGACTCCGCCCGGCGGGTTCGCGCCGATGGTCGCGGTCGGCGGCAAGGTCGCGCCTCCGCCCCCCTGCATTCGATATGTGTCTTCGGGCTTGAGGAGCGTCGTCTCGCCCGTGCCTGCGCGCATGGCGTCGGACAACTGATGAAGGACGGAGAGGTCGTCGAGAATCCAGAAACTCCGGCCCTGTGTGGCGACGACCAAATCCTTTTCGCGACGGTGTACGGCGAGGTCTGTGATGGGCGTGTAGGGCAGATTGAGTTGGAACGGCTGCCACAGCTCGCCGTCATTGAACGAGATGAACATGCCCGTTTCCGTGCCCGCGTAGAGAAGGCCGCGACGCGCGGGGTCTTCGCGCAAGACGCGCGTGAACGCGCCGCCGGGGATGCCCGCGTCAATCTTCTTCCAAGTCTTGCCGTAGTCGTTCGTCTTGTAGAGGTAGGGGCGGAAGTCGTCGGACTTGTACATCGTCGCCGCGACGTAAGCGGTGGCCGAGTCGTGCGGCGACGCCTCGATTGAATTTATCTGAATCCATTCGGGGATGGCTTTGGGCGTGACGTTCGTCCAAGTCTTGCCGTCGTCGCGCGTGACCTGAACGAGTCCGTCGTCCGAGCCAGTCCAGATGACGCCGCGCGTGACGGGCGACTCGGCGACCGTGAAGATCGTGTTGTAATACTCGACGCTCGTGCTGTCCTTCGTAATCGGCCCGCCCGATTGGCCCTGCTTGGATTTGTCGTTGCGCGTCAGATCGGGCGAGATCGTCTCCCAAGACTGCCCCTCGTTCGTCGAGCGGAAGAGGTGGTCGCCCCCCACGTAAAGCACGTTCGGGTCGTGCGGCGAGAAGAGGATCGGGTAGTTCCACTGGAAGCGATACTTCATCCCCTCCGCGCCGTGGCCCATTGGGTTGTCGGGCCAGACGTTGACGGCGCGCAGTTGCTTCGTGCGGTGATCGTAGCGCGTCAGGTAGCCGCCGTATGAGCCTGCGAAGACGACGTTCGAGTCTTTAGGACTTGGGGCGATCCAGCCCGACTCGCCGCCGCCCACGTCGTGCCAAGAGTCGCGGTCAATGCCGAAGTCTTCGGTGCGGCTGCGTATCTTGATGGTCGAGTTGTCCTGCTGCGCGCCGTAGACGTTGTACGGAAAATCGTTGTCCGTCGTGACGCGGTAGAACTGCGCCGTCGGCTGATCCTGCTCAGTCCAAGTGCGACCGCCGTTGAACGAGACGTTCGCGCCGCCGTCGTTCGCTTCGACCATACGTTGCGCGTCGTTCGGTGCGATCCAGAGGTCGTGGTTGTCGCTGTGCGGCACGCTTATCTGGTTGAAGGTGCGCCCGCCATCGTTCGAGCGGTAGAAGCCGACGTTGAGGACGTAGACCGTTTCGGGGTTCTGCGTGTCGGCGTAGATGCGCGTGTAGTACCACGCGCGCTGCCGAAGGTTGCGCGACTCGTTGAGCTTCGTCCACGCGCGACCGCCGTTGTCGGAGCGGAACACGCCGCCGTCCTCAGCCTCGATCATCGCCCACACGCGCTCAGGATTCGCGGGCGAGACCGTGACGCCGATCTTGCCGACCATGCCGCGCGGAAGGCCGGGGCTTCGCGTAAGCTCCTGCCAAGTGTCGCCGCCGTCCGTTGACTTGAAGAGGCCGCTCCCTGGCCCTCCGCTCTCAAACGTCCACGGCCTGCGTATGACCTCCCACAGCGAGGCGTAGAGTATGCTGGCGTTCGTCGGGTCGAACGTGAGGTCAATCGCGCCGGCCTGCGGCGTTCGATACAGAACCTTCTCCCAAGTCTTGCCTCCGTCCTTCGAGCGGAACACGCCGCGCTGTTCGTTCGGGCCGAAACAGTGGCCGATTGCGGCGACGTAGACGAGGTCTGGATTGCGCGGGTGAACGCGCACGCGCGAGATGTGTCGCGTGTCGTCGAGTCCGATCTTCTTCCAAGTCTTGCCCGCGTCAGTTGACTTATACATGCCGTCGCCGTGCGAGACGTTGCCGCGAAGGGTCTGTTCGCCCATGCCGACGTAGACGACGTTCGGGTCTGCCTCCGAGACGGCGACCGCGCCGACCGAGCCTGTGCGAAACGTCCCGTCGCCAAGCGGCTCCCAAGTGACGCCGCCGTCCGTCGTCTTCCAAACGCCGCCGCCCGTCGCGCCGAAGTAGTAGACGAAAGGCTGCGAGGGCACGCCCGCAACAGCCGCCGAGCGACCGCCTCGGAACGGCCCGATCTGCCTGTACGCGAGCGGCCCAAACTGATTCCGCGCAGCCGCGCCCCGCCCCTGCGCCTGCTGGCCTTCACTCTGTTCCTGTCGAGCGACGGCGCGAGGCGCGAGGCCAAGCAGCATGAAGGCCGTGAGCGCGAGCGACACAGCATGCGAGAGTTTGAGCGAGAGAAGGCGTAGCTTCAACATGTAAGAGGCTCCTTCGATTCGGTTGTTCAAATGTGGAAAGCTTTGAAGCGGCATCGCTGCCGAAATTTGCGGACACTATATTGAGTTTTCCGGCGAAGGGCAAACCGCGACTTTCCACGGGCGTGCGTCGTCGTCGGCGCGCGTCCGGGGCTTTGTCGGCGCGGCGAAAAAGTTTTATCCTGCACGCCTCCTAAGCGCGCAGTACAGTACCGCGAGCGGTAGCGAGCGGGTCAGAGTCGGAAACGCGACCGTCAGGGAGCGTGCTGGTCGCTGCATCACAGGACACGCTCCCTTACGGTCGCGTTTCCGCATTGAACGAGGTGAAAAAGTGGGCGTTGAAAT
>DASQLL010000373.1:0-7858 GCA_035630035.1 Pyrinomonadaceae bacterium
TCTGTGCGCTTCCTCTCAGACCGGCAGGATCAGCCCAACGCTCTGGCTGACTTCCCCGGCTTCGACGTGAACACCGCGAACCGCTACTACAACTTCCTCGTCGCCGACACGCACGTCTTCTCGCCCGTCTTCACGAACGAGACGCGGCTCGCATACAACCGCATTGATCTTGCGTTCCCGCTCGCAGACCCCGGCGGCGCAGCCGGCACGCAGCCGCGCATAGCCATCACGAACCTTTCCGCCATCGGCGCGTCCACGACATTCCCGCAGGGCCGCGTCGCGAACAACTACGTCGTGCAGAACACTTCGACCTACGTGCGCGGCAATCACACGCTGCGCGGCGGCGTTGACTTCCTGCGCCAGATTTCGCGCCAGATAGCGCCCTTCAACCCGCGCGGCTCCGCAACGTATGTCGCCAGCACGGGCTTCACGGCCTTCGCCAACTTCGTTGACGACGTTGGCGGCTCAGGCGGCCTCGCCGCGCGCGACATAGGGAGCGGCGTCTACTACCCGCAGCTCTACCGCACGGCGGCCTTCCTACAGGATCGCTGGAACGCGAGCAAGTCTCTGACGCTCACGCTCGGCCTGCGCTACGAGTATTTCGGCACGCCTTTCAACAAGCTTCGGACGCCCGCGTTCACAGGTCTCTTCAACATCAACCCGACGACGCTCACAGGCCCGTTCAGCGAGCCGAACGCGGTGAAGGCCGACCGCAACAACTTCGCGCCGACCATCGGCTTCGCCTACTCGCCCTCCTACGAGAGCGGCGTGCTTGGCGCGCTCTTCGGCGACCGTCTGACGGTCTTTCGCGGCGGCTTCCAGATCGGCTACGATTCGTTCTTCAACAACATCGCGTCGAACGCCGCAGCCTCTTCGCCCAACCTCATCGCGTCGAGCCTAACCTCGACGACGAGCGCGGCGAACCCGCGCGGGACGCCGAACTTCCTCGCGCAAATCCCTACGACCGCGGCGCTGACGCCCTTCGCCGATCAGACGCTGATCGCGCCCGACCTCGTCAACCCATACTACGAGCGTTGGTCGCTCGGCTTCCAACGCGAGCTGCCGAAGAAGTTCGTCGTAGATGTGGCTTACGTCGGAACGGGCGGGCGCAAGCTCTACATCAACGAAGACCTGAACCCGCTCGTCCGCCCGGAGCTTCGCATCACGCCCGCGGGCTACACGGGCCGCGTGTCGGGACGCCTCGATAATCTTCAGGGCGCGCGGACGATTCGCACCAACGGCGGCAACTCGATCTATCACGCCGCGCAAGCGCAGCTCACGCGCCGCTTCTCCGACAACTTCTCGGTGACGGGCGCGTACACCTTCTCCAAACTCATCAGCAACATGGACGAGGTGTTCGCCGCGACCGCGAACGGCATCTCCAACTCGTCGCTCCCGCAAACTCCCTCGATCTTCGGCGGCGAGCGCGCCGACCGCGCCATCTCCTTCTTCGACCGCACACACCGCGCCTCGTTCACGTACGTCTACGAGTTGCCGTTCCTACGCGAGCAGCGAGGGTTCGTGGGGCGCGCGCTCGGTGGCTGGCAGCTTTCGGGCGTGACGACTTTCGAGTCGGGCGTTCCCTTCAACGTCTCGAACGGCGTTGACGCGGACGGCATCGGCGGCAGCGGCAACGACCGCCCCAACATCAACCCCCTCGGCCAGCGCGGCGTCAGGGCCGTTCCCGTCGTCAACGCGCAGGGGTTCATCACAGGCTACGTCAACCCGGATGCGGGGGGTGCGCCCATTGACCCGGCGACGGCCTACTACATCGCCAACCCTGCGTTCGTAGCGGGACTCGCCGGCAGCGTCCCGCGCACAGGCTCCGCGCCCCGCAACTCCGAGCGCACGCCGGGGACTAACCTCTGGAACATGAATGTCTCGAAGCGGACGCGCATCGGCGAGTCCACCTCGATTGAGTTCCGCACCGAGTTTTTCAACATCTTCAATCACCCGAACTTCGGGCAGGGCAGCGTCAGCCCGTTCTCGCCTCCGGGCAATCCGGGCGGCGCGAACTTCGTCGGCTCCAACACTACGGGTTCCGCATCCGACGTGTTCCTGAAGCCCAACTCGCGCATCTCCGACGGCGGCGGGCGCGTCATACGCTACCAACTCAAGTTCATCTTCTGAAGCGCGCGGCGCGGGCCGCAACGCTCACAGACTTCGGGGCCGGCTCAGGTAAGCTTGAGCCGGCCCCTCTTGTGAAACCGTAGGAGCGGAACGTTTATAATTTCGCTCCTACGGAGATTATGAATAACGAATCGCTTGGGCTATATGCGTCACGCTCCTTACGGAGCTTTTATTTTCCGAACGGGCTGGATGTAGAGTCGGAAAGGCTACAAGATTTTTTTCTCCACAAACCTCGACCCCGTATGCTAGGATGAATTTGGGGATCGCCGCCGCCTTCACCTCATGTGAATATCCAAGCGGTGCGACACGCTCGAACGTTTCGATCTCTCCTTTCCCCGGCTTACAAGCCCCGCGACAGACCTGCTCATAAACGCCCCGTCTGTCAGATTGCTCTGCCCGCGCTCGTCATCCTGACCGAAGACGACGACCGACGCCGGAGTCGTCTGCTCCCACTAAATGGTTTTTCAACGGATATTAAGTGCGATCACCGGCGCGGCCTCTGGCACCGCAATTGATTTAGTTTGATGAATGTGGCCGGCCTCCCAAGCCGCCCGCGCGCGCGCCGTCCAAACGAAAACATCAGCGAAGCTAACATGAATATGGAAATGGCCGAGGGCCAGCGCTTCCCACAACAGTTTGTCCGCACACTCATCGCCGTAGGGGCGTGCGTGGCGGTCTTCGCCGTCTATCGCCTTCCCTTAGCGCAACTCGGTTTCCCGCTCCTGCTCCTTGCGCTCCTCGCCGTCCAAGTCTCTTCGCGCTTCGATACCCCCGATGCCGCGAGAGACCGCTGGCACTTCCCCTTCGCCGAAGGCTTCGTCTTTCTGGCGATGCTTTTGTTCGACGGCGAGGCCGCGGTGCTGTTGGCCGCGACCGTCGCGCTGTGTGCATCCCTGACGCAGGGGAAGGCCGCTTCGGGCCTCGCCTTCCGCGCCGCGCTCGCCGCCGCGACAGCTTTCTTCGTCGTGTGGACGCTGCGCCTGACCTCCGGCGTCCTCACGGACATCGCCGGCCACGCTCTCTCGACCGCCGCGCTCACCGCCGTCTGCATCGCCGCTCTGACGCAATCTCTGATACGCGCGTCGGTCGCGGCCCTCGGCGGCTCTTACCGCATCAACCAGTCCGTCTTTCGCGACGGCGCACGTATGCTCTTCTGGCAGTTCGTCGGCAACGTCGCCGCCGCATCAGCGGCACTCCTCGTAGCCGTCGGCATCCATTTCGTCGGCGTGGGCGCGGCGGTCGCCGCGGGCGCGGGCGCATGCATACTTGCTTCCGTCTTCCGCGCGCGTTTCTTCGGCGAGCGCGCCGCTTCTTCGGCCAGCGCGCCGCGCGACAAGGCGAGCGAGAACGACCGCTTCCGCTCGGCTTTCGACTTCGCGGCAATCGGCATGGCTATGGTTTCGACCGAGGGCCGATGGCTTCAGGTCAACCGAAGCCTCTGCCACATCCTCGGCTACACCGAAGATGAGCTTCTGGCGACGGATTTTCTAGCCATCACGCACCCGGACGATCTGCCCACCGCGCTCTCGAACATCGGTCAACTCCTCAAGGGCAAAGTGCAGGCGTCGCAGATGGAGAAGCGATACATACACAAATCGGGCCACGAAGTCTGGGTTCACTGGAGCGTCTCGATGGTGCGCGACCATTACTCAAAGTCCGTACACCTCATCTTCCAGATTCAGGACATCACCGACCGCAAGTTCGCCGAGCAGCAACTACATCACGACGCATTTCATGACGCGCTGACGGGTCTGCCGAACCGCGCGCTTTTCATGGATCACCTCAAGCTCTCCATCGCGCGCTCGAAGCGAAACTCAAGCTCGCTCTTCGCGGTTCTCTACCTAGACCTCGACCGCTTCAAGATCATCAACGACTCTCTGGGCCACACCATCGGCGACCAGCTTCTCGTCGGCATCGCCGACCGCCTCAAGCAGAACCTCCGGCCCGGCGACACGGTCGCGCGCCTCGGCGGCGACGAGTTCACCATCCTCATCGAGGACATCGCCGACGAGAAGGAGGCCGTGCAGGTAGCCGAGCGCATACAGAAAGAGCTGGCCGTGCCTTTCGCGCTGAGCGGTCGCGAGGTCTTCACGACGGTGAGCCTCGGCATCGCGCCTTCGGAGACAGGCTACGAGCGCGCCGAAGACATCCTGCGCGACGCGGACACGGCGATGTACCGCGCCAAATCGCTCGGCAAGGCGCGTTACGAAATTTTCGATAGGGCGATGCACGCGCGCGCGATCAACCTCTTACAGATGGAGACCGACATGCGCCGCGCGCTCGAGCGCGAAGAGTTCCTGATTCACTACCAACCCATCGTCTCGCTCAACGACTACCGCCTGCGCGGCTTCGAGGCTTTAGTGCGCTGGCAGCATCCGGAGCGCGGCTTCATCTCGCCTATGGACTTCATCCCCGTCGCCGAAGAGACGGGCATGATCGTCCCGCTCGGCGAGTGGGTCTTGCGCGAGGCGTGTCAGCAGATGGAGCGTTGGCAGAAGATATTCCCCGTCGAGACGCCGCTCTACATCACCGTCAACCTGTCGAGCAAGCAGTTCAGCCAGAACTCTCTGCTGGACAAGGTCGCAACGATCCTCAAGGAGACGGGCGTCAAGCCGCACACCGTCAAGCTTGAGATCACCGAGTCGGTCGTCATGGAGAACATAGAGACCGCCACGGACATGCTGCGCCAGCTCCGCGCTTTGGGCGTCAAGCTCGCCATAGACGACTTCGGGACGGGCTACTCTTCGCTCTCCTACCTGCACCGCTTCCCGATTGACACGCTCAAGATTGACCGCTCGTTCGTCACGCGCATGAGCGAGAACAACGAGAACACGGAGATCGTCCGCACCGTCGTCGTGCTCGCGCAGAACCTCGGCATGGATGTCGTCGCCGAGGGCGTCGAGACGAACGAACAGCTCGTGCTACTGCAAAAGCTTGGCTGTGAGAACGGGCAGGGCTACTTCTTCTCGAAACCCGTAAACAGCGTGGGCGCGGAGCGCATCATCGCCGAAACCTACGGCGCGCTCATCTCGCCCTCGCCCCTGCGCCCGATGAACGCGCAGCCCTCCGGCAAGCGCATCCTCGTCGCATAAAGCAAAACAGTACCGCGAGCGGTAGCGAGCGGGTTGTGCTTTACACAGAAATAATTAACAGGGATGGACAGGATGAACAGGATGAAGAAGTGATAGGTGATAAGTGATGAGTGATAAGAGAAAGGCAATGATCTTCTTATCACTCATCACTTATCACTCATCACCTGCTCTTATCCTGCCCATCCTGTCCATCCCTGTCAATAATCCGCGCCCGAAACGCTCTCCCTGACAGTCGGGCTACAGCCGCTTCAGCCCGTGAACTTGTAGCCGACGCGGTGGACTGTGATGATGTGGCGCGGGTCTGAGGGCGTGTCCTCGATCTTCTGACGGAGCTTTGCGATGTGCATGTCAACCGTGCGCGTCAGCGGCAGCCCTTCGTAGCCCCAGACGTGGTCGAGCAGTTGGTCGCGCGTGACGACCTCGCCGCGCCGCTCGACGAAATACTTCAACATCTTGAACTCACGCGGGCTTAGCTCGATTGAGCGCCCGTCCTTCGACGCCTCGAACGTCTTGAAATTGACGCTCACGTCGCCGAACTGCACGGTCTCGACCTGCTCCGTCGCCTTCGACGCGCGGCGCAGCACGGCCTCGACGCGAGCCATAAGCTCAAGGAAGCTGAAAGGCTTCGTCACGTAATCGTCCGCGCCGGTCTTAAGGCCCAGAACCTTGTCAATCTCCTGCCCGCGCGCCGTGAGCATGATGATGGGCGTGTCGTTGCCCGCGCCGCGCAATTGGCGGCACACGTCGAGGCCGCTCAGGCGCGGCAGCATCACGTCGAGAATGAGAAGGTCGTGCCCCTTCTCCTCGGCCATACGCAGCCCCGTCGCGCCGTCGCGCGCCACCTGCACCGAGTAGCCCTCGTATGTGAAGCCGTCGCGCAACGCGACCGCCATCGCCTGATCGTCTTCGACAATTAGAACTTTTCGCATACTTTCCATCAGTGTTTGAACGCGAGGTCGGGCGGCGCGTCTCCGCCGATTAGCGGCGTGGGCTTCTGCGTCTCGGCGTGGTCGGCGAAGCCGTTCGCCGCCGGGAGCGTGATGACGAAAGTGCTGCCGCGGCCCGGCTCGCTCTCGACCGACACGGTTCCGCGGTGCGCCTCGACGATGTGCTTGACGAGCGAGAGGCCGAGGCCGCTGCCCTTAACGTCGTGAACCAGCCCCGTCGAGACGCGGTAGAACTTCTCGAAAATCTTCTTCTGCTCGGCGGGCGCGATGCCGACGCCGTGATCCGTGACCGACAGGATGATTTTGCCGTCGCGCTCGCCGACGCGCACGACGACCTCCCTTTTCTCAGCCTTCTCGGAATACTTCACCGCGTTGTCCAAGAGGTTCATCAGAGCCTGCGCGATTGCGTCGCGGTCAACTACCGCAGCGGGCAGAGGGCGCGGGCTGGGCTGGAAGACGATTGCGAAGCCGCTCTGCTTCAGACGCACCTCGCACGTCTTTAAAGTTTCGGCGACTATCTCCTCGACCTGCGCGCGCTCGAAGTTGTAGGTCTTGCGGCCCGACTCGATCTTCGAGAAGTCGAGTATGTTGTTGATGAGCTGCGTCAAACGACGGCTCTCCGTCTCGATGTGCTCGCCGTACTCGCGTATCTTCGCGCTCTCGGCGACGCGCCCCAATTTCATGAACTCGCCGAAGACGCGAATCGAGGCGAGCGGCGTGCGAAGCTCGTGCGAGACGTTCGAGACGAAGTCTGCCTTCATCTGCGACAGGCGCATCTCGCGCGACGCCGTCCGAAGCGCGAGGACGATGCCGCCGATGAGCATCACCGTCATCACGAGCAGAAGCGAGAGGCTGTATTTGAAGTTCGAGCGCGCCCACTGCTCCGGCGTCATGTGTCGGCTGCGGACGCTCACCGAGTAGCTGTAAAAGTACGGCAGCCACACCTTGATCTCGTCGTCGCGCCCCCCCGCTTCCTGCGAGCGGAAGACGAGTTTTTGCGCGGGGTCGTATGCGGTGACGACGACGTTCTCGTCCGTGCCATCGGGGAAATACTTCGGCAGCATCTCCTTGAGCTTGTTCGGCAGAAGCGTTTCGCGGAAGTACACGGGGTCGAGGATCATGCCCGTCGCGCCGACAATCTTCGAGTCCTCTACTATGGCTTTGAAGAGGACGAGGTTGTCGGGGTCGTGATCTTCGACGTAGGCCATCGTCTGCTGCGGCGGCGCAGCTTCGTCGGCGAGAAGGCGCATCTGGCCCGTCACGAGTTGGACGGCGCGCGCCTGCGCTTGCGGCACATCGGCTACTCTTTCGGATGATTCGTGCGGGCTGAAGTAGACGGTCTGTGCGTCGCCGCCCGCGCCGAACGCTGTGACGAAGAGGAGTTTTGCGCCCTCAACTTTGCAGACGGGGAAGTGGTGCTTTATCTCTTTGAGGTTGTCGCCCTTGACCGAGTAGGGCGGGACAGAGAGCGACTGCTCGGCGCTCGACTTGTAGAAGTACCGCACCTCGCCCTGCACGCCGTAGAGGTAATTTTTCATCCCCACGTTGCCGGCGACAATCGAGGTCTTCTCAAGCTTTCGCAGCGACCAGTATTGCAGGCCGATCATCGAGAGCAGTGGGACGACGACGCACGCAAGCCCCACAAGCAGGACGTGCCGTTTGAAGAATGTTCGCAGCCTTCGCATACTT